>CAYOTD010000133.1:0-10005 GCA_964406685.1 uncultured Solibacteraceae bacterium
GAGGCCTGGGAGCGCGGGCCCTATTATTTGGACGGCCTGCTGCCCCTGGCCTGGCTTTTGGACGACGAGCGGCTCAAGGCGCGCGCCCAGCGCATGATCGACTGGACGCTGAACAGCCAGCGGCCGGACGGCTTCTTTGGCCCGGACAACGACGATTGGTGGCCGCGCATGGTCATGCTCAAGGCGCTCATGCAGTATCACGGGGCGACGGGCGACAAGCGCGTGCCCTTGTTCTGCCTGCGCTATTTCCGCTATCAGTTCGAACACCTGCGCGAAAAGCCCCTGGAAACCTGGGGCGCGGCGCGCGCGGGGGCCGATACTCCCGCGGCAGCGGCGAGGAAGCTGCGGCGGGTGGTTGTCGTTGCACCTACTCCTTCTCGTTCGGTCACTGGCTTCACCTCGCGGTTGGAGAGCTTAGGAGAACCAGACTACCACTGCCGGGGCGGAGCAGACTTCGCGTGGCGTCAGGTGGTTGGCAGGCGAGATGCCGACTTGCGGGGAGCAATCCGGCAGAGCTTCCTCGAACGCCGTGTCTGGCCAATCTTGGCATAGGCGGGTATTCGTCCAAATAGTCGCCGAACCGTAGGGCGTTTGCGGGGAGTGATCCGCCGAAGAGATAGCAATGCCCTGACAGATCATCAACCTGGACGTTTGGTGGTTGGGTGGCGCGCCACAATTCCAGGACGTGCCCTGGATAACGAGGGAGATAGGAGCACGTCTACGGCAAGGGGCACTAGGTCTTCGGTAGCGTTTCGGTCCGCCTGAGCATCTCGCGTACGCGAGACAATGATGCTTTCGCGACCTCTTGACCGAATTGTTGGGGGCTCAGAGCACCGCGACTCTTCAGCGAAGATGAGGACGGGAAGAACGCCCGTCGATAGTCTTGGATGCTGTGAAACCGAACTTCAGCATCGCCATGTTGCCGGGGAGCGTCAGTTTCTGTCTTCATCACCAACCAATTGTACCCGAATCGGGCACGTCCCATATCGCGTGAAGAACTGCGGGTTTAGGCCCGCACGGAAATAGTGCTTTCGCTTGATCCAGACGAAGCCGTCGCCTTTGGAAATCACCGCCACATCGATCGGTCCGCCGACGGTCTCGGCGTTCATCGACACTTTCTGCTTGAACGATGTGAGATTCACAAGGGATTCCGCCATCGCAGCAAGCTCGTCCATAGGCAAAGCGGCAACGGCTTCTGTGATCGGAGAAACATGTACTTTATTCTGGTACTCCTGCAACTTCTGACGTAGGTCCGAGTTCAACGCGCCCCCCGCGTCGTGGAGTCTCTTCGTGATTTCCTCTTTCCGTTCATCTGAGAGCTCGGGGATCGCTTGAATCAGCTCGGCGGGGTACTGCTCGAATACCTGATCTAGGAAACCAGAAATGAAGCTCTTGTAAAGGGGATCGATCCCCTCCATGAACGTGCAGACCATCTCCGCCTGGGCGAAAGGCACGATGGCCGCACGCATAGCGCAGTCAATGTTGACTAGCTTTCCTTCCTTCCACTTGAGCACGCCATTCAATCGGCTCTCGATGGTGAACTCGCGCAAGGCTGGGAACGTCTCGTTCTCACCGAATCCAGCTATCACGATGCCGGAACACGATTTCGGAAACCGTTTCCGGCAGGTTGTCAAACCCGCTATTCGGCGCAGCGCCGCAACGGAATCTTCCGAGAGTAGCTGCTCTTCGAACACCTCCGCCGCAATCCGATTGATAGTGTCGATGTTCTCTGCCGTGGCATTTTCAGCGTGGTCCGGCCCGACGTTAGGCACCGACTCAGACCGCTCCCATTTCTCCAGTTCTTCAGCAACCACATCCCGCGCAATGGCTCGAACCGCAGCCACATCTATGGAGCTATCGGCCTTGATCTTGGCCTCCACAGCCGTATCGACTCCGCCCTTGATCGACATGAACAGCTCGAAGATATTCTGCGCGAAGTAGCGCCTTTCGGCTTCGGCAGGACATGCCGTGGGATCCTTTTCCAAGAACTCCAAGAAACTCCGGGCATACTCCTCTGTCGTACCAAAGGCACGCCGGTCGAGCTTACGGCGGTAGGTCTTGATGACTGACTCCCACGGCACATCCATAAACTGCGCGCTGCCATAGACCATCACGCCAATTGGATGCCACGCAGACAGCATGAACAACTTGTTCGTGGTGTTATAGACCTTTTGGCCGCTACTGTGATTCACTGTTACAGCGCTATCTGCAGCGAGTGCCACGGCCATATGGTTCATAATTGCTATTTCTGCTGTCATGGTCTCCCGTGGGCCTTCTCGCAAAGAGTCTAGCACCATTTTGCTCGTGAGGGGTCAATTCCCGTGGCGGCCGTTTCCAGCGATCCGATACTGGGTTTGTTGGGTTGATCGTGCGACTACCCTTCATTCGCCGGCTTGTATCCGCCGATGATCGATCCTGGCGCTTGGCCGAAGAACGTCCTATTCGCCGATCTGCCGTTCCGTGCCTGTCACTGTGAGCAGCACCCGTCTCCTTCTTCGCATGAAGGACCTTGTGTGCTGAAGTAGGTTCGGCGAGCGCTGCGGAACCGCGTTCAGTGCGATCGGCGGGGCGGTGTAGTGGCTGACGGGGGCCGGCCGGACGCTGTGGGTGCTGCTCATTAATGTGTTCTGCCCTGCGCGTCCGGGTGCGATACGACCGTTGGTTGCTTCGAGTGGGCGCCTGGCTCCGGGTCCCGCGCCTCCGCCAGCAGCGAGATCTTTGCGGCGGTTGGGCGGGCCGCGGGCTTTCGCCGCGCCTGGAATCATGCTCTGTGTGCGGTTCGTGCCATGGGGTTGCACGGAATGCACACATACCATCCGGCGTACTGCGGCGGGATCACCGAGATCGCAAAGGGCCTCTGGATGCGGCGCGAAGACGTGAAGCCCGGCCGGCTGATCGACTATGCCCTTCGCCTGGGCGTTGGTGCTGTTGTCCGGCGGCTTGGCTATTTGCTCGATTCCTACAGGCTTGCTGCGCCCGGCGAACTGGATCGCCTTCGCCGCTCTCTCAGCGCGACGTATGCCGTGCTCGACCCCTTGCTGCCTGTGGAAGGGCCATTCGTCTCCCGTTGGCGCCTCCGTGTGAACGTGGCGCCCCGGGAACTCGAGGCAGTCCGGAGGACTTGATTTGACATCGCGGCGCAGCCGCGCCGCTGCCTGGTGCGGTTGCTCGCCGCGGTGGGTGGGCACACCCTCCGGCAGTGCACTCGGTATGGTGTCTCTGAAGATCGTTCCCGCGCGAGGCTTCGGGTTCGCTTTTCGACAGGCTTGGCTGAAGCCAAGCGCGGCCTGAAGGCCGCCCTCCGGCTGCTGGCTGGGTTGGCGGCGGGGGGCAGGCGCCGGCATCCTGTGGCGCTTGATCGATCTCGTCCCGCCAGGACGCAAGGCCAGCCTGCTTCAGGGGCCCGTCGAGTGTTGGGGCTAGCGGGGCTGCGCCAGGTAGGCTTCTAGCATGGCGACCAGCTCGCCGGCGAAGATGGAGCGGTCGAGGGGTTGCTGGCCGGGATGGGCGGCGAAGCGGTGGGTGAGGCTCTCCACCGCCTGGACGACGATGTAGCCGGCGTGCTGGAGCTTGCCGTGGCGGACCTCGGGGTAGAGCCGCAACAGGCCGGCCATGGTCTTGGCGGCTTCGCGCTCGGCGTGCAGCAGGGCCGCGTGGACACGGTCGGGCAGCGGGGTCTCCTCGAGCAGGATGTGCTGGAGACGGGGCCGGCCGGCGTGCGCCTCCAGCATGCCTTCCACGTAATCCCGCAGGGCGTCGTGCAAGGAATGGCGCTCGACCACGGTGTGGCCCACCCACTCGTGGAGCTTGCGGGAGGTCTGGTCCAGGTGCCGTTCCAGCAGGACTACGGCGGTCGCTTCCTTGCTGGGGAAGTACTGATAGAAGGTCCCGATGGAGACTCCGGCCCGCTCGGCGATGCGGTTGCTGGTGCAGCCCGCATACCCCAGGTCTCCGAAAACCTGAGCAGCGGCCTCCAGCAAGGCTTCGAGAGTGAACCTGGATCGCTTCTGGACAGGCTGTTTTCTTGGGTCCAGACGCTTCCTCCGAGAGGCGGGTCTCGTATTTGAAATGCGAGTTGTCACAAACTGAGTAATAGCTCACTATAGACGAGAGGTCAATCCCCGAACCGGAGAAGGAAGGAGGAACCGTGGGCAAGAAACGCGCAGCGGACTTCATCGTGGCCGAAATCCTCCGGCTTACCGCCGCGGGCGTGCTGCTATTCTGGTGCGCCGGGAGAATCGACTGGTGGGCGGGGTGGGCCGCGCTGGGGATGATCGTGGCCGCGGAGGCGGCGGTCGTTTTCATCGGCATCCGCCGCTATCCGGCCCTGCTGAGAGAGCGCCTGGGCGTCCGGGGAGGCGACCAGGCGTGGGACATCGCCATCTATTTCAGCATCCGTTTTGCATCCGCGGCGTGCTTTGTTCTGGCCGGGCTGGATCAGCGCCATGGATGGACGGGCGATTTCTCCGTCCGGATTCAGATCGCGGGATTCGTGACTTGCCTGCTGGGATACACGCTGTTCGTCTGGGCGACGGCTTCCAACCAGTTCTTCTCGATCATGGTGCGCGTCCAGAGCGATCGCGGCCACACGGTGGCCACGGGCGGCCCGTACCGGTTCGTGCGCCACCCCGGCTACGCGGGAATGGTGATGGTTGAGGTGGCCGTTCCGGTCCTGCTGGGCTCGTGGTGGGCGCTGATCCCCGGCGCGGCGGGCGCCGTGCTGATCCTGGTCCGCACGGTGATCGAGGACCGCACGCTGCAAGCGAAGCTGGCGGGCTACGCGGATTTCACCCAGCGGGTGCGGTACCGCCTGATGCCGGGAGTGTGGTAGCTGCGGTCGACAGTCGGGCCGGTTTTTCTCCTTGACATGAAGTACTTTGTTCTGTAAAGTTTATTCCGTGGACACTGTGCGGCCGGCGGAGATGACGCGGGCGCCGGTTCTGGAGGACGCGTTCGCGGCGGGGGCGGTGCGGGGGCGGTATGCGCTGCTGGTTAACCCGTTTTATCCGAAGGATCCGAATGCTAGTTTTGGGAAGCATGTGCTTACGCCTTCGCTGGCTTTGACGAGTCTGGCGGCCGTCACGCCGGCGCATTGGGAGGTGCGGTATTGGGATGAGAATCTGCTGGATGGGCGGCCGCCGTTTTCGCCTTTGCCGGAGGTGGTGGGGATTACGGTCCACCTGACGTTCGCGGAACGGGCGTTTGCGTTGGCGCGGTGGTACCGGGAGCGCGGAAGCAAAGTTGTCCTGGGCGGGTTGCACGTGATTTCGTGTCCCCGGGAGTGCGCTCCCCACGCCGACGCACTGGCCGTGGGCGATGGCGTGCGGCTCTGGCCGCGGATTCTGGCGGATGTCGAGGCGGGGTGTTTGCGGCCCCTGTACACGGCCCCCTTCGATGGCGACTACCGGGGTGAGCCCGCGCCGCGGCGGTCGCTTGTGCCGCGCGGCAGCTTCCTTACTACGACGAGCCTGATCGCCACTCGCGGGTGTCACAACCGGTGCGGGTTCTGCTACCTGGCTACGGAAGGCCTGCACATGCCTTGCCGGGTGCGGGATCCGGGCCAGATCGCGCGCGAGTTCGAGGAGGATGGGGAGCCCTACGGCGTCTTCCTCGACAACAACCTGGGCGCGGACCGCGCGTATCTGCGCGCGTTGTGCGCGGCGCTGCGGCCGCTGAACCGGATCTGGAGCGCGGCGGTCTCGGTCGATGTCACCGACGATCCGGAGCTGGTCCGCGCCATGGCGCTGGCCGGGTGCACGGGGGTGTTCGTGGGGTTCGAGTCGCTGACGGATCAGAACCTGGCCGATGCGCGGAAGAAGACGCCGGCGGCCCGCGATTACGCGCGGCGGGTGCGGCTGTTTCACGAGAACGGAATCCAGGTGAACGGGTCGTTCGTGCTGGGGTTCGATCACGACCGGAAGGACGTCTTCGCGCGGACGGTGGAGTGGATCGAGGAGAACCGGCTGGAGTGCGCCACGCTGCACATCCTGACTCCTTATCCGGGGACGCCGCTGTTCCGGCAGATGGAGGCCGAGGGAAGGCTGCTGCACCGGGACTGGGGGCTGTACGACACGGCGCACGCGGTGTACCGCCCGCGGCACATGCCGCCGGAGGAGTTGGAAGAAGGCTATGCCTGGATGTACCGGCGGCTGTTTTCGCACGCTTCGATCTGGCGGCGGCGGCCGGCGGATTGGCGCGCCCTGGCGCCGTACCTGGCGATGTCGTACCTGTACAAGCGGTCGAACCGGCTGTGGCGGTTCCTGATCCAACACCACCTGGTACACGCGGTGTGGCGGCCGCTGGTGGAGGCGACGCGGTGGCGGCACGTGCGGTTCCGGGAGAGGCTGGCGGCAGGCGGTGAGAGAGGCCTCAGGGTACAATACGCTGGTGAACCGGCGAACCTTTCTTGGATGCGCCGCGCTGGCGGGGGCGCGGAGCGTGCCGATCCTGGACACGCACATCCACCTGTTCGATCCGCGGCGTCCGCAAGGGGTGCCGTGGCCGCCGAAGAGTAACGCGGTCCTGTATCAGCCCGCGCTACCGGACCGGTATCGCGCGGTTGCCGCGCCGCTGGGGGTGGTGGGCGCCATTGAGGTCGAGTGCAGCCCGTGGGTGGAGGACAACCAATGGGTGTTGGACGTGGCCGCCGCGAATCCGTTTATCGTGGGCATGGTCGGCAACCTGGAGCCGGGGGCGCCGGAGTTCCGCCGGCAGCTTGACAGATTCCACAAGAACCCGCTGTTTTTGGGCATCCGCTACGGCAACCTGTGGGGGCGGAACCTGGGGGCGGAGATGGGCAAGCCGGAGTTCCTGGCGGGGATGAAGGCGCTGGCGGCGGCGGGACTGGAGATGGACAGCGCGAATCCCAACCCGGCGCTGCTGGGGGACCTGCTGCGGCTGACGGACCGGGTGGAGGGGTTGCGGATCGTCATCGATCATCTGCCGCAGGCGCGGCCGCCGGGGGAGGCGGGGGCGCGGCGCGCGTATGAAGCGACGCTGCGCGAACTGGCCCAACGGCCGCTGGTGTGGATCAAGATCTCGGAAGTGCTGCGGCGGGTGGACGGGCGGGTGCCGCTGGATCCGGCGTTCTACCGCGACCGGCTGGACGAGTTGTGCGGGCTGTTCGGCGAGGACCGGCTGCTGTACGGCAGCGACTGGCCCAACAGCGACCAGTGGGCGCCGTACGAGCAGGTGCTGCGCGTGGTGCGCGAGTACTTCACGGCCAAGGGCCCGGCGGCGGAGAAGTATTTTTGGAAGAACTCCACCGCCGCGTACCGTTGGAGGGCGCGCGAGGCCGGGCAGCCGGTGGGGAAGAACTAGCCCTGGCCGGCGGCGGCGCCGGCGGCTACGGGCAGCGTTTGCTGGCGCTTGGTGGCTTCGGTTTCCAGTTGCGGGATCTGGGTGTAGCCGGCGTTGGCCAGATCGGTGCGGACCCTGGCGAGGACCTTGGCGCGCGAGAGCTTGTTGTTGCAGGCGATCATTTCCTTGCAGAAGAAGTAGGTGAAGGCGCCATGCCAGCCGCCGGCGATGCAGGCGTCGGAAGCGGTCTGATTGGCGCGGCAGGCGGCCCAGAGGATGTGGTGGGTGATGCCCTTGTCGAGAATGGCCATGGGCAGGCCCCGGGAGGTGCGATTCTCCACTTCGCGGAACGCCTCCAGCGACGGGGGCGGCAGGTAGCGGGGCTTGCGGTCCAGCAGCAGGTCGATCGCCTTGAGGCCGGTGCCGCTGTGGCAGGTGTCGAGATAGACCTCCAACAGGACGTTGGAGGGCAACTGGACGAACAGGTCGCGCAGTTCATCGTCCACGATGATGCGGTTGCGGTCCCACTGGTTGCCGGCCTGGGCGAGGTCGTGGGGGCAGAAGGCCTCGTCGGCACGGTCGGGCTCCTCGCCACTCAGGTCCGGGACCTGGGTTCCGTGGCTGGACATGCTGAAGACGAGATAGGTGTACTTGCCGGCTCGCGCGCCGTCCACCATGGATCTGAGCTGGCCGATGATGTTGTCCTTGGTGGCTTGGGCGTCCAGCAGGACGGTGATGTCGCTCCCGGTGAACCCCAACAGGTTCTGAAGCAGGGCGGACATGTTGTTGGCGTCGGGGACGCAGCCCTGCAAGGCCGCGCCCGGATAGTTCTTGAACTGATTGATGCCTACGCACAAGGCTCGTCGATTGCTGGCCATGTGAGACTCCGATGGTTGTGCTGGTGGCGTTTGTTGGGGCGCCTTCGGGCACCAGCAGGCCCGGAGGGGTCCGCTTGGGTCGTGGGTGGTGTACTCTTCGCCTCCCAGTGGCTCGAGTTGGAATGGACTGGGGATTTTATAACACAAGCGGGCCGCGGAAACAAGCCACAATTCCGGCGAAATCGCCGCTTATTCGCCGGTGGTTACTTTCGTGATGCGCTCGAAGCGGCCGGCTTCGCGGCCGGAGAGGGCGGCGAAGGCGAGGGAGATCATCTCGACGGGGAGCATCTCCAGGACCGGGCGGATCGAGGGCGGGACCTCGGGCAGGCGGAAGGCGTCGAAATCGGCGCCGGGGCCGCAGAGGGCGGCGCGACCGCCGGCCCGGCGAACGTCGTCGACCAGGCGCCGGTTGAGGGGCGCGGTGGCCGGGTCGCCTTCAAAGACCAGCACGAAGACTTCGGGGCCGACCATCTCGAAGGGGCCGTGGCGGTAGCCGGCGCAACTGAGGCCTTCGGAATGGATGTGGGCCGATTCCTTGAGGATCAGGCCGCCGACGCCCACGGCGGCCAGCGACGAGCCGCGTCCGGTGAAGAAGACGTCGCGGACGCCGTCGAGATGGACGGCGAGCGAGGCGGCGTGATCGCGCCAGCGCGCCAGGTAGCGGGCGGCGGCGGGGGCGGCCTGTTCGAGTTCGGCGCGGGTGCGGGCGAGATCCTGTTTGCAGAGGGAGGCGGCAAGCCAGCGCAGCGCCACCAGGGCGGCCACCACGGTTTTGGAGGACACCGTGGCCTCGGCGCCGGCACAGGTCACCACGGCGGCGTTGGCGCGCCTGGCCAGCGGGGAATCGGCGGTGTTGGTGACGGCTACGATCCTGGCGTCCTGGCCCGCCTCGTCCAGCAAGCGGAGGGTTTCGGCGCTGGAACCGGATTGGCTGACAACCACCAGGAGGGTGCGAGGGCCGAGCAGGCTGCGCTGGTAGTAGATCAGCTCGGAGGTCTCGACCATCAGCGGCGTGAAGCCGTGTTCGATCAACTCGAGGTTCAGCGGATGGAGGGAATGCAGGGACCCGCCCATGCCGGTGAGCACGATGCGGTCAAAGGTCTCGGGGTGCAGCTCCGGAAGGAACTGAAGCCCCGAGACGGTGTCGGAAAGCGCTTGCGGCTGGTAGAGCAGGTCGGCCAGATACGGCCCTTCGATTATCCGATGTTCATGCGCCATGCACCTTTCATGGTACTGCGAACTACCAGCGGCGGTGGTGGCCGCGGTAGCGCCAGCCGGTGTAGATGTGGAAGCTGGGGCCCCAGTAATAGGGCCAGTAATACGGATAGTAGTAACCGCCGTAGTAATACGGGGGCGCCATCAGCGTCGGCCGTGTGCGGCGGGCCAGTTGGCGCTGTTCGTAGTCGCTCTGGCGGACCGGCTCGAAGGCGTGCGCGGAGCGGTCGGTAGCGATGGTGAGCGGCTCGACGGTGCGGAAGGTAACCACCGCTTCGGGGTAGACCTCGGTGGCCCGGCCGCGGGTGACCAGCACGCCGATGGTGGAGGCGGCCGCTCCGGCGATGGCTCCCATGCCGGCGCCGAAGCCGCCGTCGGCGGCGGCGCCGATGGCCGCGCCCATGCCGGTGGTGGCGGCGATGGCGGTGGCGTCACGGCCCTTGGAAGCGCCGGCGGTGTACTCCATCAACTGGGTGCGCAGGGGGAGGTGCTGGCCGTCGACCAGTTCGACCTCGGTCAGCTCGAGGGCCAGGCGCGAGGTTCCCTTGTTGCGGCCGGCCTTCACCGCCTCGACAACGCGGCCGGCCACGGTCTGGCCTCGGCGGGCGCCGAC
>CAYOTD010000134.1:0-9979 GCA_964406685.1 uncultured Solibacteraceae bacterium
GTCTCCGAAGTCGAGATCACCTGCGACCGCGTGGCCTTTATCCGGCACGGGCGCGTGCTGGAGGTGCGCGAACTCGGCCGGCTGTCGGCCGGCGAGATCGGGGTGTCGGCGCGGGCGCAGGGCATCGGCGCGGAAGCCGTGGCGGCGCTGGCGCGCTGGGCGCGCGAGGTCCGGGTCGAAGGTGAGAACCTCACCTTCCACGTGGACGACGAGGAGTCGCTCCCCGAGATCCTCCGCCACCTGGTCGACAGCGGGGTGCGAGTCTACTCGTTCCACACCGAGCGGCTATCGCTGGAAGATCTGTTCCTGAAGATCGTCGGCACGGAGGGAGGGCTCTGAGATGGGCATCGGCGTGATCGCGGAGCTGACCGTGCGGGAGGCGGCGCGCCGCAGGATTCTGGCGGCGGCACTGCTGGTGGGCGTAGCGTTCCTGGCGCTTTACGGGATCGGATTGTTCCTGATAACGGGGCGCACCAGCCTGGGGAGCGGCCTGCCGGGAAACCCCCTCATCCGCCGGGCGGTGCTCACCATGCTCATGACCATGGGGCTGTACGCCGTCAACTGGCTGGCGGTGGTGATGACCATCCTGACTTCGGTGGACACCCTGGCGGGCGAGATCTCTTCGGGTACCATTCAGTCGGTGGTCAGCAAGCCGCTGCGGCGCACCGAAGTGGTGTTGGGCAAATGGCTGGGCTTCGCCATCATGTTGACGGCCTATCTCGTTGTGCTGGCGGGGGGCGTTCTGCTCGAGATGTGGCTGCTCGCCGGCTATCGGCCGTCGAGCATCGCCGGCGCACTGGGCCTGATGTGGCTGGAGATGCTCGTGCTGTTGGCGGTAACCTTCTGTGTCGGGGCTTCGCTCAGCACCCTGGCCACCGGCGTGGCCGCCTTCGGACTGCACGTGCTGGCATTTCTCGGCGGGTGGGTCGAAGAGATCGGTTCTCTCGTCCAGAGTCAGACGGCGGTGAACATCGGTGTCGTGGTCAGCCTGATCATCCCCAGTGAGTCGCTGTGGCGCCTGGCGTCTGCCCAGTTGCAGGGGCCGGTCATCGGTGCTTTCGGGCGTTCTCCCTTCAGCGTGTCCTCGGTGCCGAGCCCGTGGATGGTGGCTTACGCGGTCGTGTACCTGCTGGTGGCCCTGGTGCTGGCTCTGCGAACCTTCTCCCGCCGCGACCTGTGAGGTGCGGTAACATTGTCGGGAATCCTGCGAGGAGCGATATGAAACGGATTGCCGCATTGCTGTTGTCCTGTTGGAGCCTGTGCGCGGCGGGCGCCGAGACTCCCCAGTTTCGCGACCTGTTCAACGGGAAGGACCTTTCCGGATGGGTCAACGTGAACACCGCCGAAGACACCTGGAAAGTGCGCGACGGCCTGCTGGTCTGCTCGGGTCATCCCATCGGCGTGATGCGCAGCGAGCGGCAGTATGAGAACTTCATCCTGCACGTCGAATGGAGGCACATGGAGCCGGGCGGGAACTCGGGCGTGTTTGCCTGGAGCAACGCCGTGCCGGGGCAGCGCAACCGCCTGCCCGACGGCATCGAGGTCCAGATGCTCGAGCTCGACTGGCCCAAGCTGCACAAGCGCGAAGGCTTTGACCCTCCGCTGGCCTATGTTCACGGCGAGCTGTTCGGCGTGGGCGGAGTGAAGGTCTTACCCGACTACCCGCGGGGGGAGCGCAGCATGTCGAGGGAGAACCGCTGCAAAGGGCGGGGCGAGTGGAACGAGTACGACGTGGTCGCGGTGGACGGCGTCGTCAAGCTCTCGGTGAACGGCAGGTTCGTCAACGGCATCAGCCGCTCGACGCAGAGGAAGGGCTACCTCTGCCTGGAATCCGAGGGCGCGGAGATCCACTTCCGCAACATCCGTATCCTGGAGTTGCCGCCGAGCGCCACTCCGTAACCGGCCTGGCCCCGCTCAAGGCTTCTGAGCCGCGCGCGTGGCCTCGAAGGCGAACGGCGAGAGCGTGCCGGTCAGGCGCAGGCTCTTCTTCCCGTCGGTCAAGTCGACGCCCACTTTGCCGTCGGCTCCGGTCGCGCCCTGCCCCTGATAGGTCTCCTCGCCCAGGCCGACCTCCAGCCCCGACAGCTTGAGCCGCGGCTCGCCCCGGCGGAACGAGAGTTCGTACCGGCCCTTGGCAAACGGGCATTCCAGGTCCTCGGCTAGCGGCACGGCGAGAGCCGCCATAGATCCACTCGATCTGAGGTTGTCCACCAGGTCGGCGCCGCTGCCGGAGGTCTCCATCTTCCCGTCGACATCGATGGTCGCGCCGCGCCAGAGGAAGCCGCTCAGCCGTCCCTCCAGCCGGTAGACCGGCGGCAGCGAGGCCAGCGAGAGGGAGCCCTTGGTCCTCAACTCGCCTCCATTCCAGGCCGCGGTCAGCTCGGCGATATCGACCGCCGTGCCGTTCCAGGACAGACGGGCGCGGACGTTCTCCCACGCGAGGCCGCCGGCCGACAAGGCGCCGATCTCCACGGTAACCTCCGCCCGGCGCTCGCGCAGCCAGTCCGGGGGAGCGCCGCCCGCCAGGCGCAGCGTGCGGGCGAGGAATCCGCCCTGACGGCGCAGCGTGGGGGCGAGGATGCGTGCGACCTCCGGCAACTCCGCCTTCCCGGCCGACACCCGCAGCCGGTCCGGGCGCGGCGGGTTCACCACCCGCCGGAATTCGCCCTCGAACGCGATCTTGCCCACCTGGCCGTGCAACTTGCTCAACCAGATCCGGCCGGCGTCGATCTGGGCGCTCGCCGACGGGATCAGGAGCGGATCGGCCAGGCCCGCCACCGCCAGCCGGAGATCCCGCAGCTCGATCCCCGCCGACCATTCCGCCTCCTTCGACTTCTCGCGCCGGCAGCGCACCCAGCCTCTCCACTGGCCCGCCTCGCAGGCCCTGAGCAGCGGTATCGCCGGGACGCCGAACATCCGCTCGGAGACCATGCGCAGATCTTCCACCGGCAGGCCGCGTGTGGCCACCAGCAGGTCGAACGTCTTCTCCGAAGCGCGGAACTCCGCCTCGACCTGGGCCGTGCGGCCGGGAGCGACTTCCACCGCGGCCGGCGCCATCCGGATCAGGTCGCGGTTCACCTCCACCCGTGCCCGCTCGATCTTCAGCGAGCCGGCCTCGGGCGCCGTGGCGGTCACCGCGCGGGCCAGGAACAGGCCCTGCACTCCGGATTCGGACGAGTATCCGATGGCGCCTTCCAGGCTGCCTCCCAGTTCCATCGGTTCGGGCACCGCGGCGCCGAAGTGGCGGGCGACTTCGGTGAGATTGGCCACCGGCAGGTCGCGCACGCCGATCACCGCCGCCCACCGCGGCCTCGTGAGGATGCCGGAAGCGCGCAATCGCGCCGACACCGGCGGCGTCTCGCCCTTGGCCGGAACGGTTTCGATCTCGACGACCTGCGAGTCGAGGTCGATGCGGCCGCGGTAGTCGATCGGCCACTGCTGGCCGCGCTGGGGCATCAGGTCCCAACGATGAATGTCCTGGATCTCCAGGTTTCCGGCGACCCGGATATCCTCCAGAGGCCCGGTCAGCCGCGCGCGCGAAGCCACCATGCCGTGCAAGCCGACATCATGGCCGTGAAACAGCCGCACGATCTCGCCGATGTTGCTCCGTTCCAGGTTCAGGTCCATCTCGAAGGCGGGCTGCGCCGCCGGACGCCAGCGGCCCCGTCCGGTGAGCCGGCCGAAGCCCTGGGCGCCGCGGTCGGTGCGCGCCGGCTCGCCGCGGAAGCGGAACTCCGCCTGCCCGGGCGAGGCGGTGATGTCCACATCGGCGTTGGCGAGATAGAACGCGCTTTTCACGTCGCCGAACTTGAAGTTGAACCGTCCGCCGCGCACTTCGAGGGCCGGCGGGTTCCCTCGGGCCGAGCGCGCACCGGCGGCCACGCGCGCCAGCAGCGACTGAAGGTTCCAGGCGCCGGCGTCGGGCTTGCACAGGTTGATGCTGGGCTCGTTCAGCCGCAGTGTGGAGAACTCCAGCCGTCCCGTCACCAGGCTCCACAGGCCCAGGCGCGCGTCCATCTCGCCCACATAGGCCAGCGGCTCGATGCCCACCGCCGGGTCGTCGTGGATGACGACGTTCTCCACCGTGAATCCGGGGCCGGTGAACAGGTTGAACGTCACCTTGCCGATATCGACCTTCCGTCCGAGACCCTGTTCCAGCGCGCCTTGGATGCGCCCCGCAAACCGTCCGGCGTTGATAAACGGCGCCGCCACTCCGCAGATGAGGGTCAACGCCGCCGCGCCCAGCGCCAGGCGCCGCAAGGAGCGGCCGGTGAGCTTCATGCTTCCCCCGCCTGGCGTCGCAGCCGCTGGTAGGTTGCCGGATCGTCGATGTCTTCCACCACCCCGCGGTCGTTCACCTCCACCATGATCGCGCGATCCAGGTAACGGCGGATCACATCGCTGGCGCGCGCATCTTCGGGCAGCGCCAGGATTTCGCGGGCCACCGGCCGCGATACCAGCACCGGGTGGCCGCGCCGTCCCTCAAAGACGGGGATCGCCACGGGCGCGCGAACTGCGGCCAGCGCCCGCACGGTTTCGACCGTGACCGCCGGATAGTCGACGGGGGTGAACAGCACCGCTTCGCATTCCTCGGGCACGGCGCGCAGCCCGCACTGAAGCGAGCTCAACATGCCGCGCTCGGGCGCCGGATTGACTACGCGGGTGGCGCGCGCGGTGGGAGGTATCGTCTCGGCGTGGAATCCCACGACCACGATCACCGGATCGGCGGCCGCGCCGATCAGCCCGATCATGCGCTCCAGGACCGTCTCGCCGTTCCACTCCAGCAGCGCCTTGGGCGAGCCCATGCGCCGCGACCGGCCGGCGGCCAGGATGATTCCCGCGATCTTCACTTGAGAGCGGCCCGCGAGGCGCCGGGGGCGAAGATGGACTTCGAGACCGCGCGCCAGCCTGGCGGAGCGTCGCGTCGCACGGCGATCATCTCGGCGGCCACCGATACGGCGATCTCCTCTGGCGTCTCGGCGCCGATCTCCAGCCCCATCGGCGAGTGAATCCTCTCGAAGGCCTCGCGCGGCAGGCCCTCTCTCTCGAGTTCCTGGATCACGCCGATCACCTTCCGGCGGCTGCCGATCATGGCGATATAGCGCGCCGGCGTCTCCACCGCCCAGCGCAGCACACGCATGTCGTCGCGGTGGCCGCGGGTGACAATGATCAGGTAGCTGGATTCGTCCACCTCCAGCAGGGGGAAAACCGCCTCGTACTCGCCGGTGTGAATCTCGTCGGCCTCCGGGAAGCGTTCGCGGTTGGCGAAGGACTCCCGGTCGTCGACAATGACGGTGGCGAAGCCGGCCAGCGACGCGATCTGCGACAGGCTCCGCGAGATGTGGCCCGCGCCGAACACAATGGCGCGCGGCCGCGGCAGCACCGGTTCCACGAACACCTCCAGTTGACCTCCGCAGATCAGGCCGTTGTCGTAGGCGGCCTCCTGGCCCAGGCTGAACTCCAGCCGCCGCGGCTTGCCGGTCTCCATCGCTTCGCGCGCCGCCGCCCACACATCGGCCTCCACGCAGCCGCCGCCCACCGTGCCCAGGATCGAGCCGTCCTCGCGCACCAGCAGCTTGGCGCTGGCGAAGCTGGGGATGGAGCCGTTGACCTGCACGATGGTCGCCAGGGCACACTTGCGCCGCAGCCGCCGCAGGCGGACCAGTTCCTCGTACACATCGCGCTGAGGCCCGTTGCGTTCCTCGTTCATCTCCACCGCCAAACCATTTTAGTGCCGAAGCGGGCGCCGGCGCGACAGACGGATTCACGTCGGTCTCCAATTCGCGCTAGTCTGTCAATTTGGGCAAAACAGTCTTCATTTTCGATCTCGACGGCGTGATTGTCGACTCCATGCCATTGCACACCGAGTGCTGGCGGATCTACCTGGAGCGGCAGGGCGTCACGCCGCTCCGGCCGGTGGAGAGCCTCTATGGCCACCGCAACGACGAGATCGTCCGCGAGGTGTTCGGCGGCCCGCTCACCGGGAGCGAGATCGCGGCTCACGGCGAGGCCAAAGAGCACCTCTACCGGGAGATGCTGGGGCCGCGCCTGTCCGAACTCCTCATTCCCGGCGTTGTGGCCTTCCTGGAACGGCACGCCGGCGTTGCAAAGGGGCTGGCCTCCAACGCCGAGCCCGCCAACATCAAATTCGTCCTGGACCGCGCCGGCCTGCGGCCGCATTTCCGCGTCGTGGTGGATGGGCACCAGGTGGCGCATGCCAAGCCGGCGCCCGACATCTACTTGCGGGCGGCGGAACTGCTGGGGGCGCGGCCCGAGGATTGTATCATCTTCGAGGACTCTCCCACGGGGCTGGCGGCGGCGCGCGGCTCCGGAGCGCGTGTGGTAGCGGTGAACACGGCCGGCGCCAGCCTGCCCGGTGCCGACTGCGAAGTGCGGGATTTTCTGGATCCCGGATTGGATGCATGGCTGCGAACGACCTGATACGGCCCGATACGCTGTCGGCCGCGGCGGTTCTGCTGGCCGCGGCCTTGTTGGTCGCATGGCTGCGGTATCGGCGTGTCTCGGCCTGCCGGGAAACCGTGCGCACTCTCAATGCTCTGGCTGAGGAGATCCTTACCGCGGGCTCGACCGGCGAGATTGTCGGCCGGCTAACGTCGGTCCTGCCGAAGATCCTCGGAGTCACCGGGGTTCGTGTCCTGCTGCATGACCGGGCCGGGAGCAGCCTGGCTCCGCTGGAAGCTCCTCCGGGCGAAGCACGCATCCCCGTTTCCCTGGACACGGCTGGAGACGCCGGCCCCGTGCTCGCCTTTCGCAACCGCGTGCTGCTGGCCTATCCTGATTTTCTTCACCCGTCCGGGCCGGCGCGCGCCGCGGTCTATGTGCCCATGACGCGCGGGACCGAAGTAGTGGGCGTTCTGGAAGCCGGCCATTGTGCGCGGTTGCGGCGCTTCTCCCCGGAGGAGCGCGCCGCCATGCAGCATCTGGCGAATCAAGTTGCCGCGGCGCTGGGACTGCTGGAGCAGCGGTCGGTGCGGGAGCGGGTGTTTCGCACCGAAAGGCTGGCCGCCTCCGGAGAGCTGATTTCCGGGGTGGCGAGCGCGTTGCGGGCGCCGCTGGATACCATCTCGGACCTGAGCCGGCGGCTGCTGGAGAGGGATCCGGAGGGCGAACGGGTCGCCGAGTTTCAGGCGATCGCCCTGGCGGCCCAGCATGCCGCCGAAACCGTCGACCGCCTGGTTTCCTTCTCCCACGCCGACGCCGATGCGCTCCGCCCGCTCGATCTGCTCGACCTGCTGCGCGATCTCGTCGATTCCCGCCAGCGCGAATGGGCCGCGCGGGGCATCAAGATCGACGTCCTGTTGCCGGACAGTCCGGCGCGCGTCCTGGGAGTGGAGGGCCAACTCGAGCAGGTGTTCCTGAGCCTGTTGGCGCACGCCGAGCAGGCCGTGGCCGGAGAAGCGGAGAAGGTCGTGACGGTGAGTGCGAAGGTGGGCGACGGCCGGGTGCTGGTCGAGATCTCCTATCCTCTCACGGAAACCTTGCCGCACGCGGAGGAGAGCCGCGCCCCGGAAGCAGGGATGTTGGGCCTGGCGGTCTGTCGCGGAATCCTGCGGAGCTGCGAGGGCGACATCCAGTGCGCCGCGAACGGCCCGCTGTTCCGGTTCCAGGTGACGTTTCCTCTGGCCGCCGGCGATCGTGCCGAAGCCTCGTCTCCACCCCGGGACAGAGTCGCCGTTCCGGTGCTGACGCTGCTGGTGGTTGAGCCGGACGATGGTGCGGGACGGCGCCTGCTGATCCTGCTGGCTGAGCGCGGCCACCGGGCCGTGATCGCGCCCGACGGCGAGGAAGCCATCGGGCTCGCCGAACGTTTTCGCTTCGATGCCCTGCTCTGTGCCGTGCGTCTCCCCGGAACGAGCTGGGCCGGGCTGTTCGAGCGCGTTCGCGGACGCGTGCCCGCCTGCGTCCTGCTGACGGAAGGCTTCGACGCGGCCCTTGCGCGCGAAGCGGGGGAGAAGGCCTATCTCGTGTTGAGCCGGCCCGTTGCCCCCGACCGCCTGGACCAAGTGCTGGCGACGATCGCGGCCCGCGCGGTCGTAGAATAGGAGTCAGGATGCGCCGCACGTTTGTCGTCCCCCTGATGGTGTTCTCTCTGGCTGTGCCGGCGTCGACGGCCGCCAAGTACGCCGGCCCTCGCCCGCCCAAGCCCGACGTGCCGTACCTGTTACACGCTAGCCGGCTGGTGGAGACGGAGGTGACCGAAGCCAAGGAAGAGAAGCGCAAGGACGAGACCGTCTACGCCGTCTCGGGCACGGCCTCTCCCGCGCGCACGCCCCTGGCCGAGCCAATCTTCCTGCTGGAAACCCAGAAGCTCCAGGCCGAGCGGCTGGAGTTGTACAAGCTCGAGCTTCGCGGCGGCCGCCGCGAAGCGGTCTTCCCGGAGAAGAAGAAGCGGGATGCCCCGCGGCCCATCCGCCTCTCCGTCACCCGCCTGGACCAGAACCTGTATCGCCTGGAGACCACCGCGGGCCTGGAGAACGGCGAGTATTCCCTCACTCCCCCCGGATCGAACCAGGTTTTCTGCTTCCAGGTTTACTGAACCGTCCGGCAGCGCATTAAGTCCCGGAGAATCCGTTTCCGTCCCTTGGCGGCGCTTTCCGGCAGCCGTAGAATCGACTAACATCCCGAATAAGGAGACGACGCTAATGTACCGACCCGCGCTTTCAAGCAATCGCGGCCCGTGGCTGTTTGCATCCGTGCTGTTCCTGTTGGCGGGAGGGTATGCTCCGCCGGCCGCGGGTGCCGAACGCGGAACCCTGCAAGTGGGCGCCGCCCGCGTGGACATCACGCCGTCCGCGGACGCCGCTCTGCCTATGGGCGGTTATCGCGGCCGCAAACAGGGTTTCCGGCAGATCCGCCATCGCATCTACGCGCGCGCCCTGGTGCTCCACGATGGAACCAATCATGCGGCCATCGTGACCTGGGACTTGATCAATGTCCCCGATCCGGTCTGGAGCGAGATGTCGGGGCGGGTTGCCAAGGAGGCCGGGATTCCCGCCGGTAACCTCATTCTGGCGGCCGTGCACTCTCACAGTGCGCCGTCGTTGATGCACACTTACGGGAACGCCGATGCGAAGTCCGCCGCCTATACCACAACAGTGGAGAATGCCACCCTCGACGCCATCCGCCAGGCCAAAGCGAAGATGCAGCCGGCCCTGGTCGGAGCGGGCGCGGGAAAGGCTTACGTGAACATCAACCGGCGTGAGCCCACCTCCGGTGGGGGATGGTCGCTGGGCCAGAATCCCGGCTTCCCCTCCGACAAGACTCTGGCCGTAGTCCGGTTTGAGACGTTGACGGGCAAGCCCATCGCCCTCCTCATCAACTACGGCGTTCATGCCGTGGTCATGGGACCGGAGAACCTACAGGTCTCCGGCGATCTGGCGGGAGCTACTTCGAGCTTTGTCGAGCGGTTCTACGCGGGAGACGTGGCGACCACACCGCGCGGCGATCTCGGCGCCGGTTTGCGGCTTCGTCCGGAAGAGAAGGGCGGGGAAGGGGTGGTGGCGTTGTGGACCAGCGGCGCGGGCGGCGATCAGAATCCCATCTCGCTGGCGCGGGGAGAGGACTTCACCCTCGTGGAAGCCTTCGGGAAGATCCTGGCCGAGGAGGCCATCCGGGTCTCGAGTTCCATCCGGACCGGCCCCAACTCCCGCGTGCGGGCCGCCGGCCGGGAGGTGACGTGTCCCGGGCGCAGGCGCCAGCCGGACCAGCCCGCGGGCGCCGAGCCGACCGGCAGGCTGTCTCCGCGGGCGGTCGAGGTCCTGGCCTCGGCCGCTCGCGGCCTTTCCAACAAGGAGATCGCGGCGAAGCTCGGTATCACCGAGGCCACCGTGAAGGGCTACTTCGCGGAGATCTTCAGCTATCTGAACGTCCGCTCTCGCACCGAGGCGGTCTTCGTCAGCCTGAAGACAGGTATCCTCAATCTAGATGAACTCGTCTGAGACAGCGTACGGGATGGTTG
>CAYOTD010000135.1:0-9959 GCA_964406685.1 uncultured Solibacteraceae bacterium
CGTGGCGTCCGGTCAGGAAGGCCACCTTCAGCTTGGTGCCGACGCCGTCGGCCGAGCTGATCAGGATGGGCTGCTTCCAACCGGAAAGACGGAACCCCGCGCCGAAGGTCCCGATGTCGGTCGCCACGGCGCGCGTGAACGTGGTCGAGGCGTGTTTCCGGATCAAGGCCACGGCGCGGCCGGCTTCGTCGATGTCGACGCCCGCGTCTTTGTAGCGGATGTGCTTCTTGGGGGGCATGGATGGATTCAGACCCACAGGCACCGGCCTTGGGCTTGAATTCCTACTATAGCGATTGGAGGGCGGCGGCGGTTAGTCGACGAAGCCGCGCCAGACGTTGCCGTGCTCGTCGCGCAGTACGATGCCGCTATGGTCCGAGATTCCGGTGATGACGCTGCCGTAGTTGTCGCGAAACATGTAGCGAACCATGTTGTCCGACTGTTTCTCGGCGTGGCCGCGCCAGACGTTGCCGAATTCGTCCCGCAGGCGGATGTACTCGCTGTCGCCGAAGCCACAAACGCTTTGCTGGCTGCCCCCCTCGAAACGATAGAAACCGCTGGGCACGGAACTGCGTTGGCGGCGACGGCGGTAGATCACGCTTCTAGTATCGGGGTACCACGCCAGCCTGAGGATAGGGTAAATCCCCCGACTCAGGTCGGACGAGTACCTGAGACGGCCCTAGGGGGAGCGACCATGGGGCGAATAACCGCCGCGCCGATTGACCTCATAGCGGCGGACAGACGGTCGAATTGCTCCGGGTCGGGACAGAGCCCGACAATGGCTCCCCCCGAGCCCGCGAAGTTGGCGCTGACTCCTGCCGACCGGGCCGTGCGGATCAATTCCAGATTGCCGGAGCTGATCGGGTAGATGCGAGATCGCAGGTCGAAATTCTCGTCCACCAGGCGGTTCAGCGCCTGCTGATCTCCCGCCAGCAGCGCCTGGCGTCCCTCGGAGGCGATCTCAGCCCAACGGCGCATGGCATCGTGCACGGCCGGTTCTCCCGCCCGCCAGCGCGCGCGGACGTCGTTGTGGAACACTTCGGTGCCCTCGCTTAGCGACGTCCGGTAGGCGACATAGACCGGTGGCAGCAGGGCCGGGTCGAGCCGCTCATACTCTCCGTAACCCCGCTGTTCCATCAGGGAGCGGTCGAAATCCATGTACACAAGACCCTCATATGCCTGCACAACCCGGTCCTGTAAGCCGGCGCCGACGCCCAGTTCGCGCGTCTCGGTTTCCAGCGCCAGGTTGGCCTGAACGGGGAGCGGGATCTCAACGCCGTAGTAGCCGACTAACGCCCGCAGCGCCGCGGTTATTATCGAACTGGAGCCGCCCAGACCCAGCCGGAGCGGGATCGTGGTTTCATACTCGATCGTGAAATTCCGGTCCGGTAGCTCGATGCCGCCGGCGCGGCAGTAGTCGACGAAGCGCACCAACAAGGCTTGGATGATGCGCACTCCGCCGTAGTAACCTCGCCAGCGTGTCGTCCGGTACAGGTCGTCCAGGTTCTCAAACACCGGAGTATCGGCCTTGGAGAGTTTGATCTCCAGCCGGGCGCTGGGGTACAGTAGGACTCTGGCCCGGAAATTCCGAATAAGGAATGCGATGGTCTTTCCGAAGTAACCGTCGCTGGGATTGCCGAGGAAACCGGCCCGCGCGTAAGCGTAGGTTTCAATCATAGTCGATGGGCGCTTCTCTCGTTAGATATAGCATGAGAGAGAGGGTGGGCCGGGGAGCGGGTGGTTTGAGGGCGCTGATTCAAAGAGTGAGTGAGGCTCGGGTAGAGGTGGAGGACCGGGTCGTTGGAGCGATCGGGGCGGGCATTCTGGTGTTGCTGGGCGTTTCCCGGCAGGACGCGGCGGACGATGCCGCATATCTGGCCGACAAGATCGTTAACCTCCGCATCTTTCCCGACGAGGATGGTAAGATGAACCGCAGCCTGCTGGAGGCCGGCGGATCGATGCTGGTGGTTTCCCAATTCACGCTCTACGGCGACTGCCGCAAGGGCCGCCGCCCCAGCTTCGACCAGGCCGCCCGGCCGGAAGAGGCTCGCGCCTTGTACGAGCGGTTCGTCGAGGCGTGTCGCGGCACGGGAGTGCGAGTGGAATGCGGTGTCTTTCAGGCGATGATGAAGGTCAGTCTGGTCAACGACGGTCCGGTAACAGTCCTGTGCGAGTCTGCCGGGAGTTGTTGACTTTCTCTGTCGCCTGCAAGGACACTTAGTGATATAGCGCACGCACGCGCGGCGTAGACTGCGCCCGCGGGTTCAGTGAGGAGACCATGGCCATGCCAGAACAGGCAATCGTCGACCAGGCGTTTTTGAGCGCTGCTCTCGAGGGACTCGAGATCCAGCGGCAGCGGATTGACGAACAGATCCGTTACGTCAAATCCATGCTGGGAAAGAAGAGCGGCGGCAGAGCCCCGCGCGAAGCAGCGCCTGCGACCAAGCCGGCCCGGAAGAGAGAACTCAGCGAAGCCGCCCGGAGGCGTATCGCGAGGGCGCAAAAGAAACGCTGGGCGGAATACCGAAAAGCAAAAGCCGCGGTGGCCAAGGGCGGCGCCTAACCGGCCTGGCCGATCCAGTCAAAACGAAGCACGATCTCGTCTACCGGACCCTGGCCGGCTACGCGGCCGTGGTTGAGGAAGACGGCTCTCCCCGCCAGCGACCGGGCGAAAGAGGCATCGTGTGTGACCAGGATCTTGGCTTGCGGCAGCAGCCTGAGTAAGCCTGCGAGATCCCGTTGCCCGGGAGGGTCGAGGTAAGTCGTCGGCTCGTCCAGGATCAGGATCTCGGGGTTCATCACCAATACACCCGCCAGTGCGACGCGCCGCTTCTCGCCCGCGCTCAGGTGGTAGGGGGCTTTGTGTTCGGCGCCGGGCATGCCTACCTGGTCGAGGGCGTGCCGGGCCATCTCCATCGCCTTGGTGTGCTCGATGCCTTGGTTCAGCGGACCAAAGGCGACGTCCTCCAATACCGTGGGCATAAAAAGCTGTTCCTCGGAGTCCTGGAAGACCATCCCCACCTTCCGCCGGATGGCGGGGTAATTGCGCCGTTCCAGGGGCAGGCCGCAGATCGAGATCTCTCCTTCTCCGGTAAGTAGTCCGTTCAGCATCAGCACCAGGGTGGTCTTACCCGAGCCATTCGGCCCGAGAAGCGCGACGGTCTCGCCGGCTTCCAGGCGGAAGTCGACGCCGTCCAGCGCCACGGTTCCATCCTCGTAGCGGTAGCGGAGCCCGCGCGCTTCGATCACCGGTGCTGCGTTCACCATCGGACGGCTCCGATCCGGACCGCCAGGCAGGCTCCGCAGCCGAGCAGCAGGAATAGCCCGTCCTTCAGTCCCGGACGGCCCAGGGCGGCCGCCGGAAAATGCCCCTCAAAACCGCGCGAGAGCATCGACCGGTGGATGCCTTCGGCGCGCGCATAGGAGCGGGCGAACAACACGCCCACGGCTCCCGCGGCGGCGCGGAAGCCCATGCCGGCGCGCCGTGGAGCCCGGCAGGCGGCGGCGGCGCGCATGTGCTGTGCCTGTTCGGAGATGACAAACAGGTAGCGGTAGAGGAACTGCGTCACCAGAGTGATCGGACGCGGTGCCCCCAGCGCCTCCATGCTGCGCACCAGGCGCTCCAGCGGCGTGGTGGCCACTACCAGCAGGACCGCCACGGCCGACAGGTAGCTCTTGCCCAGCAGCGCGGCGGCCCGTTGCGGGTCGCCGCCCAGCCAACTGACCAGGGCAAAGGTGGCCGAGAAGGGGAGAACGATGGCGGCACGCGCCACCAGTCCTGGCGCAGGCAGCCGGCACAGCGCGATGGCCATTGCCAGGAGGGCCGCGTAGCCCGCCGCCGCCCACCAGGCGCCGGCCGGAGTCGTGGCGACCGAGACCAGGAAGACCGCCAATGCGACCAGCTTCGCGCGCGGCTCGCGCGAGTGGATGGGACTGGCACGCCGGCTCCAGCGGTCAATGACGACGTGATGCACTCAGGCGCTCCTCCGCCGTGCCGCCATCCAGCCCACTCCCGCCACCACAGCGGCAATGACGGCCAAACCCGCCAGCCCGGCCCCTGCTTTCCGGAGCCATTCTCCGCCCTCGCCCCGGATCTCGTAATCCGCCAGCGGAGTGGAGAAGAGGTTGCGCGCCTGCTCCGCGATGCCGGCGCGCTCCGCCAGCCGCTCCAGCCCGTCCGGATCGGCGGAGGCGAACAGGATGCCAAAGACCGCCAGCGCCGCCGCGGTGAGGGCGAGCGACCCGACCACCAGCCGGCCCGAGGAGTCGGGCGCGCGCACCCAGCCCGGACGCATCGCCTCCAGCGCCCGGACCACGGCCACGGTGATGGCGCCCTCCAGCAGCGCGTTCACCAGAAACAGGCCGAAGGATACCCCGAGAATCGGCGCGCCCATGCGAATGCCGGAAGCCAGCAGTTGGGCCACCGCCAGGACCGCGCCGGCCAGCACCGAAAGGACTCCGCCCAGGAAGATGGCCAGGTCGCGCCCGCGGCCCTTGCTGCGCAACCGGTACGGAAGGTAGCCGGCCAGCACCCCGGCCACCGCCATGTTGAAGACGTTGGCGCCCAGGGCCAGCACCCCTCCGCCCTGAAACAGGAGCGCCTGCACGACCAGGATCGCCGTCATCACGATGGATGCCGCGGCGGGGCCCAGGGTCACCGCCAGCAGCGTTCCCCCCAACAGGTGGCCGCTGGTGCCCAGGCCCACGGGGAAGTTGATCATCTGCGCCGCGAAGACGAAGGCTCCCATCACGCCCAGGGCGGGAATGCGGCGGTCCTCGATCTCACGCCGCGCCTTGCGGGCGAGGACAGCGACCGAGGCCGCCGCGGCGAGGTCGAACCCCGCCCAGACCGGGGTGGCGAGGAATCCGTCGGGAATGTGCATCGGCCCGATTTCAAGGTATCACGCTGGCGAAAATCGTATCAATCGAGGCTCCACCGCGCGCTCAGATGCGATGGAAGCCGCGCAGGATCTCGCGCGTGGAATAGCGCATCGCCACCGGCCTCCCGTGCGGGCAGCTCATGGGACACTCGGTGGCCGCCAGGGCGTTCAGCAGCCACTCCATGCGGGCGGTGTCCAGGCGGGTGTTGATCTTGATGGCCGCGCGGCAGGCCACCGAGGCGGCCAGCGCGCGGCGAATCTCGCCGGGAGAGGCGCGCCGGAATTCCTTCTCCGCGATCTCCAGAATCTCGAAAACCAGCTTCTCGACGTCGGAGGCGTCCAACCCCGCGGGAGTTGCCTGAACGGCGATGGTGCGCACGCCGAACGGCTCGGTCTCGAAGCCGGTGGCGGCCAACTCGTCGGCGATCCGGGCGTATTCGACCTGCTGCGCCGCGCTGAGCTCGATCACCATCGGCATCAGCAGGCGCTGGCGCTCGCTGCGCCCGGCGGCCTGCTCGCGCAGGATCTTCTCGAACAGCACCCTCTCGTGCGCCACGTGTTGGTCGATGATCCACAGCCCGTCCCGGCCCGCGGCGATGATGAAGCTCTCGTGCAGTTGTCCCAGCGGCCGCAGGTCGGCGAGCGCATCCAGGCTCGAAGCGGGATCGAGTTGCGCGCCGGCCGGAAACGCGCTGTGCGTATCGGGAACGGGCAGGCGGGAAGGCGGCGCCGCACTCTCCGGAGCGGGCCCCGGCCCGGGACCGCCGAAATCGAATCGCGGCGACGCTGCCGGCGGCGTGCGCAGCGCGATCTCGGGCACCACTTCGCGCCCGGCGGGCGGCGGCAACTCCGATGGCGGCGCAAAGGTCTGCTGGTTTTCGATCGCCTGCGTGAACTCGGAATAGGGCAGCCGCGCCGCTGCCTGGCCTGGACTGGGAGCCGGCACGGGGAAGACGGGCGCGGGCCGGCTTTCAATCAGCGTCTCCCGCATCGCGTCCCGCACGAAGTCGTGAACGAAGGAGCCGTGCCGGAAGCGGACTTCGGTTTTTGAGGGGTGGACGTTGACGTCCACCTCCTGGGCGTCGCAATCCAGGAACAGCAGGGCGAAGGGAAACGTCCCCGCCGGAATCAGGTTGTAGTAGGCCGACGAGATGGCGTGCAGCAGGAGCTTATCGCGGATTAGTCGCCCGTTGACGAACAGGAAGATCGAGTTGCGGTTGAGCTTTTGGATCTGGGGCCGCGAGAGGAATCCCCGCAGGCAGAACACGCGCAGATCTTCGTCCGGCTCGGCCGGTTGCGCGGCCGGCAGCGCAGCCGAGAGCGGGGTCCACGGGCCGGGGACTCTTAGCTCGCGCTCGCGCACGCCGATGTCGACCAGCTCATCGAGGGTCTGGCCGCCGAAGACCTGATAGAGGCGGTCACGCAGGGTCTCCACGGGCGTGACGCTCAACAACTCGCCCGTGCCGTGGCGCAGGTCGAAGCGTTTGTCCGGGTGGGCCAGGCTGTAGTGCGTCACCAGCGAGGCGATATGGGCCATCTCGGTCTGTTCCGACCGCAGGAACTTCTTGCGCGCGGGCACGTTGTAGAACAGGTCGCGGACCGAGATCGTGGTTCCCGGCGCCAGGGCCGTCTCGTCGCAGCGCAGGATCTTCCCCCCGGCGATCTCGATGGCCGTACCGGTGGATTCCTCGCGCGACCGGGTTTCCAGCAGCAGGCGCGACACCGAGGCGATGGAAGGCAGCGCCTCGCCGCGGAATCCCAGCGTGGAGATGGCCAGCAGGTCCCTGACGTCGCTGAGCTTGCTGGTGGCGTGCCGCTCGAAGGCCAGCAGAGCGTCGTCGCGCATCATCCCGCAACCGTTATCGGCCACCCGCACCAGCCGCCGCCCGCCGGCTTCGGCCTCGACACGGATTTCGGTCGCGCCGGCGTCGAGCGCGTTTTCCAGCAGTTCCTTGATGACCGAGGCGGGCCGTTCGACCACCTCCCCGGCGGCGATCTTGTTGGCGACGTCGTCGGAGAGAATACGGATGCGGCCCATCGGGTGGCGCCGGCTATTGTAGCACGATGCCGCGGTCTTCCAGCAGTTGGCCGGTCACCCGGTACAGCGTCAGCAGGTTGCGCCGGTAGTTCACCGCGGTGTTGACCCACTGGTTCTCCGCCGTCGTCAGATTTTGCTGCGCCTCCAGCACGAAGTAGATCGTATTGACACCCAGTTCGTACTTCTTCTGCTCGGCGTCCAACGCTTTCTGGGCCAGGTCGCGGTTGACCGTGGCCAGCTTCACGCTGGCCTTGCTCGACTCCACGTTGGTCACCGCGTTGAGAACCTCTTGCCGGATCGACTGCTCCAGTGCCCGCAGGCGGAGGGAGTCCAGTCTCTTGGTGAGCAGCGCATCGGCCAGGGTGGCGGCGGCGGCGCGGTCTCGAAGCGGCAGGCGCAAGGTCAGTCCGAAGGCGTAGACCGGGTAGTCGAAATTGAACATCTGGTTGAACGCATCACCTAGACCGCCGGGAGTCATGCGGACCACCGTGCTGCTGGTTCCATCGCCGGAGAAGACGTTGGTCCGCTGGAAGAAATCGCCACCGCGGCCGCTGGAAGTGTAGGTGCCGGTCAGCGACAGCTCGGGACGAAGGGAGTTGGTCGCCTGCCGGATGGTCAGGTCGTCGATATCGAGCCCGATCAGCGACGCGCGGAAATCCGGTCGCATCGCCAGCGCCTTCTCCACCATTGCCTCGCGGTCGATCTCACTTTCTGCGGGCGGAAGCACCGATTCGGTCAGCCGGATGGGCAGCCGGCGGATGTCCGGGTCCAGGTCGGCGCCGATCTGGCGCCGCAGCGAATCCTCGGCCGAGATCAGGTTGTAGCGTGCCTGGGTGACGCTGATCTCCGCGCTGGCGTAGTTGGCCTGCGGGCGGTAGATCTCGAGGGGGGATAGCGCGCCCAGTTCCAGTTCCCGCTGGTAGCGCTTCAGCGAGGTGTCGTTCAGCTTCAGGTTCTCTTCGGCCACGCGCAGGCTCTCGCGAGCCTGGATCACCGCCCAGTAGGCGTTCTCGGCCGTGACCAGCAAACTCATCACCGAGTTGCGCATGGTCTGCTCGTTGGCTTTCAGCCGGCTCCGGGCGATGGTGATGGGCAGGCGGGTGATGTCGCGCCCGCGGTTTCGCAGCAGTGGTTGCGTAAAGCCGAAGCTCAGCCTTGACGTCAGCGAAGGATTGAAGGTGGCGAAGCTGGAATTCGTCGAATACTTCGTGCCGCCGAGGCCGACCGTGTACGTCGTGCCCGTCTCCAGGGTCTGGCGGTAGGTGAACTCCATCGGCTGGTTCAACGTGTTGGAGGTGTTTGCGCCGGCAAGAGCGTCGCTGGCCGGCGACACCGTTCGCGTGCTGGTGAAGGTCGCCGTCAGCGACGGGTCGAAAGTGCCGAAAGCGCGCTGGATGGCGTTCTTGTACGTCTCCACGCTCAGTCGCTGCACCTCGATCTCGGTGTTGTTCAGCAGAACCAGATCCAGGTAGGCGCGCAGCGACAACTCCAGCGTGTTGTCCACGACGAAATCCTGCAACCGCACCGGGGGCCGGAGCGTTACCTTCGAGGGCGGCGTTGAGAAGTGATTCCGGAAGTAGGTGAGCCTTGGGAAGCTAACCTCTTCGGCTTGCGCCGGAAACGAGGCCGCAACTGCCAAACCTAAAATCAGACGTGAGAATCGCATTGTGATCATCTGCCGGCCGCCCTTTGGCGGGCGCGCCTCATTCATAACGAATTGCCTCGATGGGATCGAGTTTGGCCGCCTGCACGGCGGGATAGATACCGAACACCAGACCGATACCGCAGGAGACGCCGAAGGCGACCACCACGGAGGACACCGTAACCACCGTCGACCAGCCCGCGGCCGCGGCGATGATCCGCGACAGCGTGAATCCGAACGCAATGCCGATCAGGCCGCCGATGATGGAGATCATCACCGCCTCGGTCAGGAATTGCCGCACGATGTCGGCCTGCCGTGCACCGATGGCCCGCCGGATGCCGATCTCGCGCGTCCGCTCCAGCACGGTGGCCAGCATGATGTTCATGATGCCGATGCCGCCCACCAGCAGGGAAATGCCCGCGATACAGATCATGACCACGCTGAAAATGAACTGCGTGCGCTTGCGCTGTTCCAGCAATCCGGCCGGCACCGTTACGGTGAAATCACCGGCGTCTTTGTGCGTGGCCGTCAGGATCGCGCTGACCACGTTGGCGGTCTCGATCGAGTCGGTCTGCGGCGTCACGCGGATGTAGATCCCGTCGATCTCATCCTTGAGGTAGCTGTTGTTGTCTTCAAACCGCCGCATCACCGTGTTCAGCGGGGCGATCACCATGTTGTTCCGGTTGGTGACCTCCAGACCTTCCACCTCGGTGTCCGCGGTGGCCTGCTGCGCCAGAACGCCGATCACCTGGAGCCAGGAGTCGTTGATCTTGACATACTTGCCGACCGCGTTGTCGTAACCCAGCAGGTTCACCTTGGCCGACTCGCCCAGCACGCACACCGGCGCCGAGCGTTCGTTGTCCTCGTCGCTGAAGAAGCGCCCTTCGACGACCTTCAGTGAGTTGATGACCAGGTAGTTGGGCAGCACGCCGATCAGCAGCGGCATCTCCTGCGCCGTCTTGGGAAGCACCTTCAGCGGCTTGAATCGCTTCCGGGGGGTCAGAGCCTCGATGCCGGGGACGTTTTCGGAAATGCCGCGGAAGTCCCGGAAACTCAGCCCCGGAGAGACCGCCCGCCGCGCCTGAAGCTCGTTGCGGTCCACGGCTTCTTTGGCTTCGATGATGATGTTATTGACCCCGAGCAGGTCGATATAGCTCATCATCTCCTTCTGCGCGCCGGCCGTGATGGACAGCATCGCCACCACCGCGCCTACGCCGAAGATCATGCCGAGCATGGTGAGCAGGCTTCGCAGCTTGTGCACCAGCAGGCTCGACAGCCCCATGTAGAGTTCGGGAAGATAGCTGGAAAACAACGACATCGCTTACTGCCCTCCCCGCTTTCCGCCGCCCATGCCGCTCATGCCGCCGCCACTGCCGCCGCCATTGCCGCCGCCTCCGTTCCC
>CAYOTD010000136.1:0-9928 GCA_964406685.1 uncultured Solibacteraceae bacterium
CCCAGGTCCAGATGATGGGATCGGGACCGTCGGACGCGGTCCGTATCATCAACACCGACATGGCGGTGCTGGAGATGCAGGAACCGCGGGACGATCTGCCCTGCTCCGTCACACCCGTCAAGGCACTGCTCGGTTTCGACCTGAAGTTCCACGCCGGGTACGAGGTCAGCGTCCCGTTGCGCGACTTGGCGGGGTCGGAGAACCTGCTGACGCTGCTGTTCCGGGTGTCCAAAGAGGAGAGCGAGGATCCGCCGATCTACTTCTTGCAGCGGGTCAAGGTTCCGGCTATCGAAGAGGACGCCAAGGGAGACGCCTTCCTGCAAGGGAGCTTCGACCTGGGCGAGGGCAAGTACCACGTGGACTGGCTGATGCGCGACCGCAGCGAGCGGGTCTGCTCCTCCTATTGGGACGTCGAGGCGACGCTGTCGCAGCGCGACAAGCAGATGGTGCTCCAGATCGACCCCGGCACGATCCGCGCCAGCGACGCGGAACAGTTCACCGAGGAGCCGCCGGTGGAGCGGGCCGCGGACGAGTCCCCGCTCAACGTGAAGATGCTGGTGAACTTCGCGCCCCAGAACGCCAACGCGTCGACGCTCCAGCCCATCGACACCTCCGCGCTGGTCTCCATCCTTCGAACCATCGCACGGCAGCCGCGCATAGGCCGGTTCTCGTTGACCGCCTTCAACTTGCACGAACAGCGGGTAGTCTTCCGGCAGGCCGACGCCGATCGCATCGATTTCCCGGCGCTGGGGGAGGCGCTGCAATCGCTCAACCTGGGCACTGTTGATCTGAGGCGGCTGAGCCAGAAGCACGGCGACACGGAGTTCCTGGCCGACCTGATCAAGAAGGAAGCCGGTACCGAACCGCGCCCGGACGCGCTGATCTTCGCCGGGCCAAAGGCGATGCTGGAACAGAACGTGCAGCCGGAGACCCTGAACGAGATCGGAGACCTCGACTACCCGGTCTTTTACATGAATTACGCGCTCAACCCGCAGGCATCTCCCTGGCGGGACGCCATCAGCCACGCAGTGCGCTTCTTCAAAGGGCAGGAGTTTACCATCAGCAGGCCCAGAGATTTGTGGTTTGCCGTGTCCGAGATGGTGAATCGCATAGTAAAATTGAAACATGGGCGCCGCAGTGTCGCTTCGGGTCAGTGATTGGCGGCCAAGGGGTCGCGGTCTACTCGCCGTTTTCGTCTGTCTCTCCGCTGTATCCGCCTGCGCTCAGCCGGGTCCGCCGCGGGCCCAGAGCCTGGCTCCGTTCGTGCCGTCCCCGCAGAACGTCGTCGAGCAGATGCTGCTTCTCTCCGGGCTGAAGCCGGGCGAGACGCTCTACGATCTCGGCAGCGGCGATGGCCGCATCGTGATCACGGCCGCGCAGAAGTTCCGCGCCAAGGCGGTGGGCGTGGAACTCTCGGAGAAGCTGGTCCGCACGGCCAACGATAACATCAAGACGGCGGGCGTGGAAGCCCGGGCCCGGATCGTCCAGAGCAACATGCTGGACGTGGACCTGAGCGAGGCCGACGTGGTAACGCTATACTTGCTGACCTCGTCGAACGACCAGATCAAGCCCAACCTGGAGAAGTACCTGAAGCCGGGCGCGCGCGTCGTTTCCCACGACTTTGCGATCCGCGGCTGGAAACCGGCCGCGGTGGAGCAGGTGACGGCGTACAGCCGCGCCCACACGATCTACCTCTACCGGATGCCTCCGAAGCCGTAGCCGCTCACCTGTAGAGCCGCCTGACGTCGAACCAGGCGATCGAGGTGCGGCTCAGGCCCGGCAGGCCCGCGCCGCCGTCGTTGAAGCCCACCAGCACGCGGGAACCGGCGAAGTGAATGGCGGTGTAGCAATACCAGCCCTTGGGATCGTCCCGCAAGTTGTGGGGGCGAATCCAGGTTTTGCCCTCGTCGCGGGAGATGGCCACGGTCAAGGGGGTGCGCTTCCCCGCAGTGGGCCCTTCGTTCCCGTTGTCGTTCCAGATCATCAGCAGGTCGCCCTTCTTGGGGATGCGCTTGATGGAGGCCGGCGACAAGGGCGACCGGATGTTGGACGCCACAGCGGGCGACCAGGTGTCGCCGCCGTCGGAGGAGTAGGAAAGATACTGGGAACCCAGCCGGGTGCGGATGAACATCATCAGGCGGCCGTCCTTCAGCTCCACCACGCCGGGCTCCTGAAAGCCAGCCGGATTGGGGTCGGTACACTCCAGCCGGGTGCGACTGAGGCGCCAGGTGCGGCCGGCGTCGTCGGAAAGATACGCCATGGCGATGCCGCGCGAACTGTATTCCATGCCGTCGCCGGAGTGCTGCGACACGGGCAGGACGATGCGCCCGCGGCGGAGCTGCACGGCGCGGTCGTTGTTGAGCACGAAGTAGCCGTTCTCCTTGATGCACAGGATCGGCTCGCTCCAGGTGCGAGCCTCGTCGCTGGAATAGCGCAGGTAGGGGCGGCAATCGCTGGTCGAGTTCTTGCGGAGGTAGAACAGGGCGATGCGGCGGTCCTTGAGGCGCAGCAGGGAAACGCTCATCACGTTCATCTGCCCTTCCCGCTCGACGATGGTGACGTCATCGGCGGTCCAGGTCCGTCCGCCGTCGGAGGAGTAGCGGCCGGCGATGTAGGCGGCGGCGTGGTCGCCGCCCCCGCCGGTGAAGCGGGAGTAGGCGAACAGGATGCGCCCATCCTTGAGCGTGAGGAACGCCCCCTCGGTATTGCGTGGATTGCCCGGGCCGGGCGGCAGAAGGGGAACGATGGTGGCTCCGGGGAGCGGAGGGTGAGAAGGTTCCACGGCCGGCAGAAGCGCGGCAAGCAAGAGCAGAGGCAGGATCTTCATGGGACTCACTCTGTCTACTGTAAAACAGCGCGACCCCGGCGTTTTGGATATCCTGGTCGGAGCGGCGCGCCGTTCCCAGGAGAGCCCGACCTTGAATGTGATGGACCTGTTCCGGCTGGATGGAAAGACCGCGCTGGTCACCGGCGCCCGCCGCGGCATCGGCAAGGCCATGGCCATCGCCCTGGCCGAGGCCGGGGCCGACATCATCGGCGTCAGCCGCTTGCTGGAGCCCGCCGGAAGCGAGATCGAAAAAGAGATTTGCGCGCGCGGGCGCCGGTTCACCGGCTACGCCTGCGATTTCTCGGACCGCAAGGCGGTGTACGCGTTCCTGGAGAAGGTCCTGGCCGGAAACCCGGTCATCGACATCCTGGTGAACAACGCCGGCACGATTCTGCGCGCCCCGGCCGCCGGGCACCCCGACGAGTACTGGGACGAAGTGATGCGCACCAATCTGGACTCGCCCTGGATCGTCAGCCGGGAGATCGGCAAGCGCATGGTGGAGCGGGGGGCGGGCAAGATCATTTTCACCGCGTCGCTGCTGACCTTTCAGGGTGGCATCAACGTACCCGGCTATTCGGCCAGCAAGGGCGCCATCGGCCAACTGGTCAAAGCCCTGTCGAACGAGTGGGCGCCGCGGAACGTGCAGGTGAACGGCATCGCGCCGGGCTACGCCGCCACCGACAACACCACCGCGCTGCGGGCCGACCCGGAGCGGGCCGCGGCCATCCTGTCGCGCATTCCGGCGGGGCGTTGGGGCAAGCCCGAGGATTTCATGGGCGCGGCGGTCTACCTGGCCTCCCGCGCCTCGGATTACGTCACCGGCTGCATCCTGGTTGTGGATGGCGGCTGGATGGGGAGATAACATGCTGAACATCAAGAAAGCGGATCAAGCGAAGTGGGACCTGGTGAGCCTGGGCGAAGTGATGCTGCGGCTCGATCCGGGCGAGTGCCGCATCTGGACGGCGCGCTCGTTTCAGTTGTGGGAAGGCGGCGGGGAGTACAACGTCGCGCGCGGGTTGAAGCGCTGCTTCGGGCTGCGCACGGCGGTGGTGACGGCGTTCGCCGACAACCCGGTGGGCCGGCTGATTCAGGACCTGATCTACCAGGGCGGCGTGGACCAGTCCCACGTGCAGTGGGTGAAGTTCGACGGCGTCGGCCGGACGGTGCGCAACGGGTTGAACTTCACCGAGCGCGGGTTCGGGGTGCGGGCGGCGCTGGGCTGCTCGGACCGCGGCCACACGGCGGCGTCGCAGTTGAAGCCCGGCCAGATCGACTGGGACGAGATCTTCGGCAAGGAAGGCGCGCGGTGGCTGCACACCGGCGGCATCTTCTGCGCGCTGTCGGAATCGACGCCGCAGGTCGCCATCGAGGCCATCCAGGCGGCCAAGAAGCACGGCGTGGTGGTCTCGTATGACCTGAACTACCGGCCCTCGCTGTGGAAGGGTATTGGCGGGGAGGAGAAGGCGCGGGAGGTCAACCGCGAGATCGCCAAGTACGTCGACGTCATGCTGGGCAACGAGGAGGACTTCACGGCCGCGCTCGGGTTTGAGGTCGAAGGACTGGACAAGAGCCTGTCCAAGCTCGACCCGGCCAACTTCCGCCGCATGATCGAGCGCGCGGTGGCCGCCTATCCGAACTTCCAGGTGGTCGCCACAACGCTGCGCAACGCCAAGACGGCCTCGCGCAACGATTGGGGCGCGGTCTGCTACTGCGACGGCCAGTTCTACCAGGCCGCGCAGCGCAACGACCTGGAGATCCTGGACCGCGTCGGCGGCGGCGATTCGTTCGCTTCCGGCCTGATCTACGGCTTCCTCATGGACAAGGGACCGCAGTACGCGGTGGATTGCGGCGCGGCGCACGGCGCGCTGGCGATGACCACGCCCGGTGATACGACGATGGCCACGCTCGCCGAGGTCGAGAAGGTCATGAAGGGCGGCGGGGCGCGGGTGGATCGCTAGACACCGCGGACGGCCGTGCTGACCGGCTTCGAGCCCACCGGGATCATGGTGAACAGCGGGGCCGACTTGGTGCGCTTGGCGGTGATGGCGCCGATGCGGATCACCGCCATGTCGCCCGAGCGCTGGTTGAGCACGAGGGCATACTGATTGTCCGGTGTGATGGCGATGTGGCCCGGCTCGGCGCCGGCGGGGGCGGCGGCGATCACCTTGTGCATTTCGATATCGACGATCGTCACGCGGTTTGAGGTGGGGTTGGCGACGAACAGGTAGTCCGGCGACTCGGAGGCCGCCATCACGCCCGGGGCGTGGCCGGCCAGCACGGTTTCAGCGACCTCGGTCCGGTAGGGGTAGACGATGACCACCGCGTCCATGCCTTCGCCGGTGATGAACAGTTGGCCGCCGTCGGACTTAAAACACAGGTTATCGGGCCGTACGGCCAGGGGCAGGTGCGTCACCACGCGGCCCGAGGCGACATCGAGGATGGTCAACATGCGGTCCTCAACGTTGGCCACCAGCAGGTTTTTCCCGTCGGATTGAAAGCGCGCCGCGCCCAGCGCCTTGCCGAAGCGGACAACGTGCTCGGTGCGGCGGGTTTCCAGGTTCAGTATGGCGACGCCCCGGTCGGCGCCGAAGCTGACCGCCGCGCGCGCGCCGTCGCGGGTCAGATCGAGGTCGCGCGGCTCGGCGCCGAGGGGGAGGCGCGCCTCCACCGCCAGGTCGCGGGCGTTCAGGCGCACCAGTTGGCGCGGTTCGCGCGCCAGCACCCAAAGCGACTTCCCATCCACGGACAGGCGCATGGTCACCGCAGCGGAGCAGCAGACGCCGCGGCGGCGCGGCACCAGCGCGCCGGCGTCGATGTCGTGCACCGTGCCGGTGCGGGGCGTGAGCGCGAACACGGCCGGCCGCGCCGGGTGGGCCAGTACGGCGGTCGGGCTCGCACCCAAGGGAATATGCCTGGCCACCGCGAAAGCCGTCAGGTCCACGGCCGCGATGGCCTGCCCTTCTTCGTTGGCCACGAAGGCGAAGCCGTCGAATCCCGCGCCGCGCTTGCGGCGACAGGAGAGCGCCAGCCCGCCCGCCGCCGCGAAGAATGCCCTGCGATCGATCACGTCGAGACTATTCTAGCCTGACTATGCGGGGGCGGCGTTTGAGTTCGGGTCGAACCACTCGGGGCGAAACTCGATGCGGCGCTTCTGCTGCATGGCCATGTTGGACACCAGGGTGATGACGGCGTCGGCCAGGGCCACCTCGCCGCTACAGCGCGGCCGGCCGTGGCCGGGGTTGCGGATGAGCCACGCCAGGTGCTCCATCTCCTCGCGGTAGCCGCGGCTGGTGAGCGTGTCGGGCGTGCCCACGTCGGCGGCCCAGCGCACGGTGGAGGTGGAAACCGCCGAGGGCTGCGCGACGCGGCGCTCGGCCCAGGAGATGCGCGTGTCCTTGAGCATCTTCTCCTTGAACAGGAAGACGTCGCGCTCGGCCAGCACGGCGAGGGTGCCGCGCGTGCCCATGACCTGCTCGCCATAGGAATCGATTTCGTTGGTAGAGATGGAGGAGTAGGTAACCACGACGTTGCGCGGATACTCGAAGTTCAGGAACACGTGGTCCTCGACTTCGCGGCCGTCGGTGAAGTAGGAGTTGACGCCCACGCCGGAAACTGCCCTGGGATGCGGCACGGAGGTCTCGCCCAGCACCGCTTGCAGGAGGATTCCGCAGGCGTCCAACTGGTGGCTGCCCAACTCGGCCATCAGTCCCGCGCCTGTGCGCCCGGCCAGGCGCCAGCGGACGAGTTCTTCCAGGCTGCGGTAGCCGTAACGGGCGAAATCGACACGCTGGTCCTCGGGCGGAACTTTCTTGTACCAGGTGTCGTAGGCGCCCGTCTCGGCTCCCGGCTTGCCGCCTTCGGTCTGGTTGCGGTGCCAGAAGGCGCGGATGTGGCGCACATCGCCCAGAATGTCCTTCTGCCGGATGACCTCCAGAGCGTTGGCGTAGAGGTAGCTGTAGTGGCGCTGGTGGCCGATGGCGAGCATACGGCCGGTGGAGCGCGCGGCGCGCACCATGCGCTTGCACTCGCCGACGGACTTGGCCATCAGCTTCTCGCAGAGCACATGCTTGCCCTTTTCGAGCGCCTCGATGGAGGCCGGGGCGTGCAGGTGCAGCGGGAGAGCGACGACGACCATCTCGATGTCGTCGCGGTCGAGCAGCTTGTGGTAGTCCTCGACCAGTTCGATGCGGCGGGCCTCGGCGCCGTACTTGGCCTCGAAGGCGATGCGCGCCTTCTTCTGATTGCTGGGCCGGATCTCGGAGAAGGCGGCGAAGCGGATGAAATCCGGGTTTGCCGAAGCAATAAGGGAGCAGCCCTGTCCGCCCGCGCCAATCAGGGCCGCGCGCACGGGACTGCCCTTCAGCGCGCTGTAGCCCCAGTAGAAGGCGGTCACCGAGGGGATGGCAGCCAGCCCCGGGAGCATCTCGCGGCGGCTGAGACGCAGGGCTTCAGCGAAGTTGTCCCTGCCGACGTGCCGTTGTTGTTCGTTGAGCAGCATGGTGGTCTCCTTATCGGGCCGCGACGGCCGGGGCGGGGTGCGCCAGCGGCGCGGCGGTCGCCAGTCGATGAATCCAGAAGTCGAGGCCGGCCCAGCGACCGGTGGGAACGGTCGCCAGAGCGAGAGCGGCGACCAGCTCGATCAGGTTGTTGTTGACGATGAGATAGTGGCCTTCGCCCGGGGGCACGGGCAATCCCGGCCAGGGCGGAGCGGCGAAGTAGAACATCACCAGGAAGGCCGCGGCGCCCAGGGCGGCCGGCTGCGAGAGAAAGCCCGCCAGCAGGCACGCGCCCACCGCGGCCAGACCCCACTTCACCATCCAGTTGATGAGGGGCGTGGTATCGGCGGGCGGCGGCATGGGGCCGGCGCGCATCTGGTCGGGAGTCAGCATCAACTGCGCCTGGATGTCGAGTTCCGCCAGCGGCTCGTTGACGAAGGCGAGCAGTTCCCCGGCGACAACGTCGAGCTTCTTGCGGTCGGCCTCCAGGCGTTCGCGCGTGAAGGGCGCATCGAGACGGCCGGCGTCAACGCGCACGCGGGCGCGCATGGCGCGGTAGTCGGCCAGGCGCGCCGTGAAGGCCGGGTCGGCCAGCACCTGAACGAGGGATTCGCTCACCTGTTTGCGCACCGCCGCCAGGCGCCCGCGCTGATCGGCGGTGAGCGGATAGTGCTTCTCGATTTCGCGATGGCGCGCGTCCAGACGCGCCAGGGCCGTCTCGCGCGTCGGCCGGTCGACTCCGTCGGCATCGGCGACAAGGCCGCGAAATACGGGCCGAAACGGCCCGGTGGCGGATTTCAGGAACGGCGCGGCGCTGAAGCGGGGCGAAGCCGCCGGGGCCGCGGCCAGCCCCAGGATCTCCTCGTGCACGTAGAACCAGTCGAACCCCGCGGGAGCTTCCCGGCGGATCTTCTCGCACAGCAGCTTGAGGCGGACCTTCTGCTCCTCGTTCAGCGAGTTGTCGCGCGACTTGAAGTACTTGACGACCTCGTCGTTCCACGCCTCGATGCGCTGGGCGGAGGCGCCCGCGGCCAGGTCGTCGCGCAGCCGGCCCACGGAGGCTTGAAGGAAGAACCGCGAAGTGGCGAGCGGTTCGGGCGCGCCGCCGGAATCGATCTTGAACACCCCCTCGTAGAGGAAGTGCCAGCCGACGGCGATTCGAAGCAGAACGAGAAGAGTCTTGGTGGTCAAGTTCATTTAAGGATCTCCACATCGGCCGGGCCGATGACGGTCAACCGCGGCACGCGGTCCGGCTCGGGCTTGGTCAGAAGCACTGCGCCGACTTCCGGGTGGCGGCGGCAGTAGCAGTGCGCGGCTTCGGCGCCCATGACGAAGAAGGCGGTGGACAACGCGTCGGCCTCGGCGGCGGTGGGCGCGATGGCGGTGGCGCTGGCGAGGGCATCGGCCGGCCATCCGGTGCGCGGGTCGAGGATGTGGCCGTAGCGGCGTCCGGCCTCGAAGAAGTGGCGGAAGGTCGCGGCCGAGGTGCCGAGCGCCTGGTCGCGCAGCCGCACTACCGCCATGGCGCGCGACGGCTGGCAGGGGTCGCCGATCGCCACCGGCCACGTCCCGCGCGCTCTCATGCTGCTGCGGCCTCCCTGCATCAACACCTGGCGGCAGGGGATCGCGTCGAGAGCGCGATCGATGGCGTAGCCCTTGCCGACGCCGCCGAAGTTGATCTCGACCTGGGCGCGGCGGAAGCGGACCACGCGCGTGACCGGGTCCAGTTCCACGCGGCCCATGCCGCTGGCATCGAGGGCGCGGCGGCGCTCTTCGTCCGTAGGCACGCGCAGCGGCGGCCGAAGAAAACCCCAGGCCCGGACAAGCGCCCCCGAGGCGGGGTCGAACGCGCCGCCGGTGGCCACGCTGAGGCGGGCCGAGAGAGACAGCAGAGCGAGCAGGTCGCCGTTGACGGTCACCGGATAGAGAAAGGCGTACCGGTTCAGCCGCGCGAGGTCGCTGTCCTCGAGGTAGGCCGAAAGGTGCCTCTCCACCCGTTCCACTTCGTCGAGGGCCGCGAAACCCGCTTGCCGCGCGCGGCGCTCATTGGCGGGGAAGGTGAGGGCGAAGTCGCAGGCCATCGCTCGCCGCGAGATCGTGAGTTCCTTTCGAAGCGTCATGGCGCGTACCCGACGCAAAGGTAACTCCGGCGGGGATCGCTGCCTAGGCTTGGAACGGTTCCGAACCGGGCTGCAATGCCGCGGCGCAACCGGGTTCGTAACGGCTCGTAACGTCGGGCGGTCAGATCACTTCGGCGCGTGTTATCTTGAGGATGCGGGACTGGAATGGAAACGGAAGACAGGCTTCCCGAAGCCCAACCCCTGACGGCCGACGAGGCGGGCGCGCGCGAGTACGCGGTACGATCGGAACAGGCCCGTAACCACTGCAGCACGGCTTTTCGCGGCAGCCGGCGCTCGCAGGACTTCCTGCGCTTCGTGGTGGAGCACGCCCTGGCCGGCGAGACCGAGGCACTCAAGGAGAGGTGGATCGGCGCCGAGGTCTTCGACCGGCCCTCGGACTACGACACCGGCCAGGACTCCATCGTCCGCGTCAAAGCCAACGAAGTGCGCAAGCGGCTGGCGCAGTATTACCGCGAGCCGGGTAC
>CAYOTD010000137.1:0-9857 GCA_964406685.1 uncultured Solibacteraceae bacterium
CATCAACCGCGTCAGCCTCTCCATCCCGCCCGGCATCACGAGCCTCGTCGGGCCGAACGGGTCGGGCAAGACCACGCTGATGAACCTGATGACCGGCCTGCTCCGGCCCACGCGCGGCGGGATCCGCGTGCTCGGCATCCGGCCGGACGACCCCGAGCGGCTGTTCCGCCTGGTCGGCTACTGCGCGCAGTTCGACGCCTTCCCCAAGGGCCTGAGCGGCTACCAGTTCATCTACTCCTTCCTGCTGCTGCACGGCCTCGACCGCGCCGAGGCCGACCAGCGCACCTGGCAGGCCCTCGACCGGACCGGCATGATGGAAGCCGCCGCGCGCCCGGTGGCGGGCTACAGCAAGGGCATGCGGCAGCGCATCAAGCTGGCCCAGGCGCTGGCGCATTCCCCGCGCGTGCTGGTGCTCGACGAGCCGCTCAACGGCCTGGACCCGATGGCGCGCGCCGAAACCATCGCCCTGTTCCGGTCGCTCGGCGACCAGGGCATGCACGTCATCGTCTCCAGCCACATCCTGCACGAGGTGGACCGCATCTCGGACCAGGTGATCCTGCTCAGCCACGGCTACGTGGTCGCCGAGGGCCAGATCCAGGGCGTGCGCAGCGAAGTGAAGGAGCAGCCGGCGCAGATCCTGATCCGTTCGGACAAGCCCCGGGCGCTGGCCGCGCGGCTGTTCGAGCGCAACCACGTGGTCGAGGCGCGCCTGGAAGAGGACGGCCGCGGACTGCTGGTGCGCACGCGCGACGCCGACAGCCTGTATCTGCTGTTGAACTCGCTGGTGGTCGAGATGGGCCTGGAGGTCGAGACGGTGGCGCCGGCCGACGAAGACGTCCACTCGGTCTATCAGTACCTGATCGGCGCGGAAGGGGGCACGGCATGACGAATCAGCCCTGGGGTCTGTGGGCGCGGCAAGTCGCCGCCGTGCTGCGGCTGGAATTGAAGCGGGCCCTGTTCTCGCGGCGCGCGTGGTGGATCTACCTGATGGCTGCGGCGCCGGTGGCGCTGTGCGGGGCGCACGCGCTGTTCATGACGCAGCGGCGCTCCTGGCACAGCCTCGCCGACGACAGCGCGGTGTTCTCGGTGATCTATCACCTCTACTACCTGCGGTTCGGCATCTTTTTCGGCTGCGTGGGCATCTTCATGCGCCTGTTCCGCGGCGAGGTGCTGGAAAAGACGCTGCACTACTACTTACTCGCGCCCGTGCGCCGCGAGTTACTGGTCGTGGGTAAGTACCTGGCGGGACTTATCGCGGCGGCGGTCTACTTCGGCCTCAGCACGGCGGCGGCCTATCTGATTCTGCCCTCGCACTTCGGCCCGGCGCACCGCGACTTCCTCCTGCGTGGGCCGGGGCTGGGCCACCTGGGCTGGTACGTCGCGGTGACCACACTCGCCGTGGCCGGCTACGGCGGCGTCTTCCTGCTGATGGGCCTGCTGTTCCGCAACCCGATGATCCCGGCCGCCCTCGTGCTGGTGTGGGAAGTCAACAACTGGCTACTGCCCTCCCTCGCGCAGAAGCTCAGCGTGATCTTCTACCTGACGAACCTCTGCCCGGTGCCGCCCCCGCCGCGCGGCCCGCTGGCCATCCTGGCCGTAACGCCCGACCCGGTCTCCGCCTGGCTGGCCATCCCCGGCCTGCTGCTGGTCACCACCGCCCTGATCGCCCTAGCCGCGCTCAAGGCCCGCCGCCTGGAAGTATCCTATGCAGAGTGAGAAGACGCGGCGGTTCCCTCAGTCGTAGCGCAGCGCCAGGATCGGATCGATGCGGCTGGCGCGGCGGGCCGGGATCAGTCCCGCCGTGCCGGACACCGCGAGGAGCACCGCCATGGCCGCGCACGCGACCCAGGGATCGGTGGCCTTGACTCCGTAGAGTTGCGCCGCGACGAACCGGCCCAGCCCGTATGCCGCCGCGCCGCCCACCGCCAGGCCGATGGCCAGCAACAGCAGAACCTCGCGCATGATGAGCGACAACACCACCGCCGGCTGCGCGCCCAGCGCCATGCGCACGCCCATCTCCTTGGTGCGCCGCGTCACCACGAAGGCCATCACGCCGTACAGCCCCACCGCCGCCAGCAGCATTGCCAGCAGGCCGAAACCGGCCGAGAGCAGCGCGATCAGCCGCTCGGTCAGCAGGATCTCGTCGAGCTGGCCGGACAGGGTCTTCAGCTCGTACACCGGCATCGACGAATCCAGCGCCTTGATTTCGCGGCGCACCGCGGCGTAAGTGGCCGCCGAGCCCATCGCGGTCCGGACGTAGAAGGCCACGCCGCCGTTGCCCCAGTTAGGCACGAACACCTGCCGCCGCACGCCCTCGCGCGGCCCTTCGTAGAGCGTGTCCGCGACCACGCCGACGATCTCGACATCGAGCTTCGTGCCGGGCGCGCCGCCCCGGCCCAGGCGGCGGCCCACCGCGCTCCGCTCGCCGAAGTAGTGCCGCGCGAAGGCGCGGTTGACAATCGCCAGTCTGGGGTCCTTTCGAATGTCCCGCGCGTCGAAATCGCGTCCTTCGAGAATCGGGATGCCCATGGTGGCGAAGTAACCCGGCGACAGCGAGTTCATGAATGCCTGCATGTTCTCGCCGTCCTTGGCCTGGTGTCCCTCCACCGAGACCGTGCTGTCCCATTCCCAACCGTGCAGCAGCGGCACGGAAGCCAGGGCCGCGGACTTGATGCCGGGCGTCGCGCGGAGCCGCTCCAACAGCTCCTGATAGAAGTGGACCACGCGCACCTCGTCATAGCCGCTGTACGCCGGGGAGAGCTGGAACGTCACCAGGTTGTCGGGCTCGCGGAACCCGGTGTTGGTGGTCTTCAGGTTTTGCAGGCTGCGCACGAACAGGCCCGCGCCGAACAGCAGCAGGAAGCTGAGGGCCACCTGCGCGGCCACCAGACCCTTGCGCAGGAACAGGGAACCGCCCCGGCCCGCGATGGCCCCGACGGTGTCCTTCAAGGTGGCCGCCAGGTCCGGCCGGCTCGCCCGCAGCGCGGGCAGAAGTCCGAAGACGAGGCCGGTCAGAAACGTCAGGCCAAGCGTGAACAGCAGGATTCGCTGGTCCGGCTCCGGGCGCACCAGCAGGGGATTGCCCTCCACGGGCACCAGGGCCAGCAGTCCCTGCGTCATCATGTAGGCCAGCGCGACGCCCGCCGCCCCGCCGGCCACCGACAGCACCATGCTCTCCACCAGCAACTGGCGCATCAGTTGGCCGCGCGAGGCCCCGATCGAAAGCCTTACGGCGATCTCCTTCTGCCGCGCCGAGGCGCGCGCGATCAGCAGGTTGGCCACGTTGGCGCAGGCGATCAGCAGCACCAGCCCCACCATGCACATCAGCACGATCAGTGCGGTGGAAAACTCGTTGCGCAGGCTCGAGTAACCCGTGGCCGCCTTCTGAACGTGGATGGTGCCCTTCAGAAAGCGGTCGCGCCCATAAGCGGTCCACTTCGCCGCCGCCGGCAGGGTCGCTTCGTATTCGCGGACCTGGCGGAACAGCACCTGTAACGGCGCCTGGGCGGATTCGGCGGTGTAGCCCGGCTTCAGCCGCGCGAACACCTGCACCCATCGGGTGCGGCGGTCCTCCATGTTCAACCATTTCCATTCCGGCAGGATCACCGGTTGCATCAGAATCGGCACCCGGACCTGCGTCGAGACCGCCGGGTCCAGTCCGGCGAAACCCGCCGCGGAGACGCCCACAATCGTCATCGGGTAGTTGTTGATCAGGACCTTCTTCCCGATGGCCTTCGGGTCCCCGTTGAAGCGGCGCATCCAATAGTCAAAACTCAGCACCGCCACGGGATGGCCCTGGTAGACGCGATCATCCTCCTGGGAGCTGAAGACCCGTCCGATCGCCGGTTTCACTCCCAACATCGAGAAGTAGTTGCCGGAGACCAGTTCGGCGTCCACGCGCTCGGTCTGGTTGTCGACGCTGAGGGAAGCCGACGCCAGCCGGCGGCAGAGGACCTCGGAGAACGGCGCCGCCTTCTGCTGATAATCCCGATAGATGGGATAGGAGTGCATGCGGTCGCCCATGTTGCTCCCGTTATGAGAGCCGCGCTGGTACAGCATCACCAGTTCTTCCGGCGCTTTCACCGGGAGCTTGCGCAGCAGCACCTGGTCCAACAGGGTGAAGATGGCGGTGTTGGCACCGATCCCCAGCGCGAGCGAGAGGATTGCCACGATGGAGAACAACGGGTTGCGGCGGAGCGAACGTAAAGCGAACCTGAGGTCCGCGGACAGGTTGGCCATGCCAGCTTAGACGATGGTTTCCCCCATTCCGTTCGCCGAAAATCGCGGACGATTCACGGGACGATAGTGATTCCTTCCGCGTGCACGTCTTTGGGCTTCAGCGGCGCCCCGTCCAGCCGGACGTCGACCTTCTCCGCCGCGTCTTTTGCCTGCGCCCGGACCGCCTCGGATTTGACGGACCCGGTCAGAAAGACGATCCCGCTTTCCACCCGCACGTAGACCACGCCCGAGTTCTTCGGCAGCGTCCCGGCGATCTCCTTGCGGATGGCGGCTTGCAGGATCAGGTCCTCGGCCGAGCCGGATTGCGAGTGCAGGTACAGATCGACGCCCAGGTCCACGCGGGCGGGCCGGTGACTGCATCCCGTCAGCAACGCAGCCAGGACCGCGGCCGCGGCAAGCATCTTCATCGCGCACCTCCGAGAGCGGACTGAACCAGTTGCGACAGGGGCGCCGGCTCCGCGCGCCGGCCGCCCAACCGCACGCGCACCTCCGCGCCGACATCCAGCAGGTCCGTGGACAGCACCTTCACGCCCGACAGACTCAGCAGCGGGTTCTTTGTTTGAATCATACCCCCGGCGGCGTCGAACGACACGCGCAGGTCGCGGTAAGTGACCAGTTGCGGCGGCGCGAGAAAGCGAAGCTCGTCGGATATCCTTTGCAGGACCTCGTTCAGCAGGCGTACGCGGGTGTCCATGCCCACCTGAACGATGCCCGGGCCCGGCTGGCCGGGGGTCCGGAATGCTTCGAGCGACAGATCCACCTTGTGGAACTGGTCGAAGCGGGCCGGGTCCCCGCGCCACAGATCGAGCGAGGCGCGCGGCACCGGCAGGGCGTTGACCGCCGCCCGGAACGAGCCATCGAAGGAATCCTCGACGAGCGAGTGGTGGGGTCCCCTGAGGTTCTGAAACGCCCCTTCCAGGCGGGAGGTGACAACAGGCGTCGTGCCGTCCCATCCGATCTCGGCCTGCGCGACCGCGGAGACCGACCCGTAGGGCGTGCGCAGCGCCACCGGCGCATGGAGTTGTATCCGCCCGCCCAGTCCGACGACGATTCGGGTGGCGCCGGCGGGGGGAAGCGGAGCCGGGCCGATGGCAAGCTCCACCGGAAGGGTCAACGGCGCGCGGCCTTCAAGAATCAAGGGAACCGAAGCGTCGATGAACAAGGTGCCGCCGTGCTCAAACAGATTGGCCGCGACGGACGACCCCTGAAAGACGCCGCGCACCTCCCACCGGCCGGGAGCCGCCCGCAGAAACGGGTTGCCTTCGGTATTCCGCGCGGAGACGCGCCAGTCGACCGGGCGGGCCAGATCCGCGTACTCGAGCGCGCGCGTCCAGTGCGGGCGCCCTAACCGCCCCACGCGGCGCAGCGTGTCCAGCAGCGGAGCGGGTCCCGCATCGCGAACCGCCCGGACCGCCGTATCGACAGAACCTTCCACGGCCACCGGGCCGGCCTGCTTTGTCTCCGCCCGCAAAGCGAATGCCGGCACGGACACCTCCGCGGAGAGGTCGTTCTGCGTCAACTGGAACGCGATCGCAGCCGGTGCCCCGAGCCGCGCCGCGGCGGTCTTCGTCTCCAGCACCTCTCCGGCGTCCAGTGTCAGCGAGCCCGTCACGCCCGTGATCGCCCGCGGCCCAAAGGCCGCGCTGACGCGGAGATCGCGGATGCCCGCCGGGAACTCCGCCAGCTCCGTGCGCAGCGCCGGCACGGTGAGATCGACGCGGTTTCCTCCGGCGGCGAACTCAAACGATGGCGCCCAGCGGGCCGAGCCACCCGCGCGCACGCGCCGCAACCCCTCGTCCAGATCGATCCGGGAGCGCAAGTCGAGCCGGCGTCCCGCGAACGAGGCTAGGCCAAGATCCAGGCCAACAAACTCCACCCGCGAGCCCGGCGCCGCCAGCCGCCGGAGAGTTCCGCTCAGCCCCGCAAGCGAAGCTTGCTCTCTGTCCGTCTCCAGGCGCAGCTCCGGCCACACGCCCGCAACCCGGAATTGCTCCGGCAACCGGCGTGTCTCCGGCATGGTCCAGTCATCCAGCAGCGACGGACTTAGTAAGTCGCCCGTCAGGCGCAGGTTGGCTCGCAATCGGCCCACGCTCTCCAGCCGGTTCGGGCGCGGGTAGTCCGGATACCGCACCCGGTTCCAACCGGTCGCAAAGGCGATGCGTTGGGTCCGCGGTGTCATTTCCGCTTCGATCTCAATATCGTTCAGCTCCAGCCCGAGCGGCGCCACGTCTGGCTCCAGGCGCGGAATGCGGAGCCCGAATTGTGCGGTCTCCCCGATTCGCGCAGATACCGCCATCTCCACCGGGATCGTCTGCGAGACCCGCGCCACCACGGTCTGGCTGACGGTGAAGCTCTGCCGGGGAACGCGCAGAGTGCCCGCCCGCGGGTCGGCGGAGAACTGCAAGGGACGATCGAGGCTGACGCGGCTCGACGTGAAGCCAACTGCGCCGTTGAATGCTCCGGCCACCCAGGAACCTGTCAGCCGGGTATCGATTCGCGCCACATCGGTAGTGATCGTGCCGCCCGTCGAGCGATAGACGAGGTCGCCGACGGAGGCATCGGCGGCAAGGGTGTTGCGCGCGTAGCTGGCCTTAGCCAGCAGCGTGTCGACGCGGACACCGGGGAACGTCAGAGTCCGCAGTCTCGCTTCCACCACTCCCGGTTTGACGGCGGCTTCGACCTTGCCGGCGGCGAACTCCCGCCAGGTGAGGCCTGTCAGTTCCACCGTGGCGTCCCTGGCGGGAGCGAGGCCGGCATTGGCGCGGCCATCGGCGATCTTGATCTCCGAAGGTTCGGATGAGCGAATCTCGGCCACGCTCACTCGCCGGGCGTCTCCTTCCACGGCGAACGACAGACCAACACCCAGGCCGCGAAGACCCACCCGGGCGGAGTATCGCGGCGGCGGTGCGCTCACGCCGGCGTGGCCGGCAAACGCCAGCCGCAACGGTCGCTGCCACCCGGCAGGCAGATAGCCGGGCAGCGCCAGGTCGCTGTCGGCGCCGCCGCGGAATTCGATCCGCTCCACCGATGCGGCTCGGGCCGAGGCCGTCACACCCGCGACATTCACCTCCGGCAGCGTCACGCTGGTCCGGCTGGGGCCGTCGGCGATCTGGGCCTCGATCCCGGTGACGCGCGCCTGCGCGAGCCGGACCGTCCCTCCGATTCGCGGCAGGGCGGGGAACGTGTAGAAGTAACCCACGAGTAACAGAGTAAGTAAGGATGGACCAACCAGATCGACGGCCAGCGGCTCGGCGCGCTGATGCCACTCGCGTGCCCGGCGGTAGACCAGAACGAGCAGCAGCACCGCCACGACCCCGATGATACAGAGACTGACCGGGATGCCCAGCCCGCGCGCGAGAAACGGCGCCGGCACGACGACGATTGCCGATACCGCACGCAGCCAGATGCGGTCGTCTGTAAGCACGAGCTTGGCTGCGGCGGTGACTGCGGCGCACAGGAGAATCGCCCACCACAGCAGACGCCGAAGCCGTGGCGCGAGGCGTTCATAGGCCGCCGCCAGCGCAGCGCCTTCGCGAGTAAGTTGGCGCGCCGCCGGCGCCAGAGCGAGCCACTGCTCCAGATTCCACCGGCCGCCGGAGTCGCGAACTGCCTCGATGCGTACCCCATCAACCGCCGCGGCCGCGATCCCAACCCTATCGGGCCGCAGTTCGATCCCTCCCGCGGAGGCCGAATCGATCCGCGCGCCGAACCCCGTTACCCCGCGCGCTTCGCTCCGCATCGGCGCCAGTGTCCCGGTGGCCTGGCTCACGCGAACGGCCTTGGCGAACTCGATGTCCGCCACGCGCGCCGCCCGTCGCGCGATGTCCACACTGGCTTCGCGGACGGCGATCGTCTCGCCAAAGCTCACCCCGGCAACCAGCGCTGATCGTAACTCTTCCACCCGGATCCGGTCCGCGCCGATGCGCACGACGGGGTCGCCCTCCACCGCGACGCCCAACCGCGTTATCTCAGTCGCGCCGCGTTCCAGCCGGATTTCGCCCAAGGCGGCAGTAGCCCCCAACTGCCGCCCCAGCGCGCGGCCCACCGGACCGTTCACCATCCAGGCGGCCACCGGCCCGGCGCGCAGCACGAGCGTGCAAGCGCCACCCACCAACGCCGCGTAGATGCAGGTGCGAACCGGATGGCGCCGTATCCACATGGCAAGCTCTACACAAGACCCCGGTCGATGATCCGCTGCGAGATCCTCTCCGCCAGCGCGCCGATCGTCTTGGACGGGTTTGGCCCGACGGCGGTGGGGACAATAGCGCCGTCGGTGACGAACAGATTGGGATAGCGGAACACTTCGCCGTCGGTGCTGACCACGCCGCGCGACTCGTCTTCTCCCATCGGACAGCCGCCCAGCGGATGCACGGTGACGAGCTGTTTCTGCGCCGACCAGGTAGGGTTGAGCATCAGGTTGCCGCCCAGGCCCGGCGCCGGCGTCTCGACGATCTCCCGCAGCCTGCTTTCGATGGTTCGCCACAGCTTCATGCTCGGTCCGTGCGGCCAGTCGATCCGCAGGCGGCCGTCTTCCTCGATCCCCATGACGCCGTTGGCGGCGTCATGGCCCATGCAAAGGAACGGGATGGCGTCGCTGACGGCCTCGAAATCCAGCGACTGGAACACGCTCTCCACCAGGTCCTGGCGGACGGCCTTTCCCGCCAGCCGCTTCAGGAAACGCAGCCACTCCCGGCCCGACGCCAAACCGCCCGGCAGGCGCCGCAGTCCCGCCCGCAGGACGTCCGGGAACCCCCCGTCCTCGACCATGAACCCGTGTCCGTCGAGCACGTCGCCGTACTGGATGGTCGACGTAATGGTGGGGCCGCGCATCGGCTGAATTACCCGGTTCGTTTCGAATCCCACCGCGCCGAAATCGCCGTTGCCGGAGAAGTAACTTCCTAACTTATCGGAGATCTCCGGCAGCGTGGCGTCGATTCGCTTCTTACCGGCCTTATACCCGTGCTTGCACCGCAGTAGCAATTCGGCCGAGCCAACCGTTCCCGCCGCGACAATCACCTTCGCCGCCGACACGCTGCCGCGGAACCCCCACCGCAGATCCTCGAAGTCGACGGTGTAGCCGCGCGGATGGACGGGATCGTCCGCACCATTGGGCCGGATAGAGACCGCCTGGTGCTGGGAATAGACCTCGGCCCCGAGTCTCTCGGCCAGATACAGGTAGTTAAGATCGAGCGTGTTCTTGGAGTGCGAATTGCACCCGATAAAGCACTCCCCGCAATAGGAACAGCCGTACTGCGGCGGACCGCCGTTGCCGTACGGGTCCGGGTTGAGCACGCCCGGTTCGCTGCCGTTCCGGCCCCAGTAGATCGCCAGGTCCAGCAGACGGAAGCGATCGCTGGCGCCGATGGCATCGGCGGCAGCGCTCAGAGCTCTGGTCTTGAGCGTCGGCTCGGGAATCGGCGTCGGATGCAGCATCCGCGAGACGCGGCTGTAGTATTCCGGCAGTTCCGCTTTCCAGTCCACCGAGGCCGGCCAGCGAAACGGTCCGTTCTCGCCCTCGCGGATGCGAAACGCCGACTCGAAGATGTCGATCTGCACGTCGAGATAGACCAGCGAGGTGCCGCCCACGCCGCTGGCGCAGACCACGGCGATGTTGTCGA
>CAYOTD010000138.1:0-839 GCA_964406685.1 uncultured Solibacteraceae bacterium
GAGACTGCGCCGGTGGTGGAGATCCGGCCGCTGGCGGCGTATGAGAGCGTTGCGGCGGGAGGTGTGCAATGACCGTCATCGAACGCTTGCAGACCACGCTGGCGGGCTTGGGCCTGACGGCGGTGGAGGCGCGTCTGGAGGGCTTGCTGGAACAAGTATCGAAGGCTGAGCCGAGCTATGCCGACTTCTTGCTGGACGTCGTCGGCGCCGAGGCCGAAGCGCGGCGCCAGCGCTACCTGAAGACGCGGCTGCAACTGGCGCACCTGCCTTACGTGAAGACCTTCGCGCAGTTTGACCTGACCTTCCAGCCATCGATTGACGAGCGGCAGATTCGCGAGTTGCAGACGCTGCGATTCGTGCATGAAGCCAGCAACGTGATCCTGCTCGGCCCGCCTGGCGTTGGTAAGACACACCTGGCGGTGGCGCTGGCCGAGGCAGCCATCCAGGCCGGCCAAGCGGCCTACTTTATGACCGCGCACGAGCTGGTCTCCGATCTCGGCAGCGCCTATCGCGAAGGACGGTTGGAGCGGCGCATGCGGATTTACCTGGCGCCGAAGGTGCTCGTCATCGACGAGATGGGCTACCTGCCGTTGGACGATCTGGGTGCAACGATCTTCTTCCAACTGGTCAGCGCGCGCTACGAACGGGGCAGCATCATCCTGACTTCGAACAAGAGCTACGGCGACTGGGGCTCGATCTTCGGCGACCCGATCATCGCTACGGCGATCCTGGACCGGTTGCTGCACCACTCGACGACGATCAACATTCGCGGGGAAAGCTATCGGCTGAAGGACCGGCGGCGCGCCGGGGGGTTGGGGCGGGCGGGAAAGCAGGCACCC
>CAYOTD010000138.1:849-9702 GCA_964406685.1 uncultured Solibacteraceae bacterium
AGCGCAAATGAGTTTTCTGAGGCATGGGCAGATCTATCGATCCGATGGAAGCGCAAAACCGGGGCGGACGGTTGCCCGCCGCCCCGGCCATCGTTTCGATGAGTCTGCGGCCAGTTATTCCTTGGCGGGTTGGTCTCCACCAGAGCCCGCCTCCGCTTCACTGGCTGTTGTCCATGCTCAGGGAAGTGGTGGTTGGCGTCAACCACCACCTGATGAGGGGTGGGGAATTTTCGACCGGCGATTTGAGGAATTTTCAACCGGCCTTGACAAAAACTGGGGGCAAGTCCATCAGCTACCTTTCCGACGGACGGATCCAGATGCCCGACGTCTACCGCATCGCGTTCAGGTTTGGACGCAGGGGCGGAGTGAAACCCTTGCGGTAACGCATCATGACCGACCCCGATTTCGTTCAGGGCGACTTCGACACCCGCTTCCTGGAGCGCTTCCGTCCCGAATCCAAGGTGTGACGTCGCACTGCGGTATAGTGTGGCGAGCGGCCGCTTCCGCGGCTACGGAGACAGCATGATGGAACTGAGCAGGCGTGCGCTGTTGGGCGCTCCCCTTTTTTCGAGATCGATCCTCGGCGCGAACGACACGGTGAATCTCGCGATCGTCGGTTTGGGCGGTCGCGGCGCGGCGCACGTCACCTATGCGGTCAAGCAGGCCAATTGCCGCGTGGTCGCGATCTGCGATGTCAATCAGGCGGCGCAGGAGCGTGCAGTCGCCCAGGTCGAGAGACTGCAAGGCCACAAACCCAGGGTCTACTCCGACATGCGGCGGCTGTTCGACGACAAGCAGATCGATGCCGTTTCGATGGCGACGCCGAACCACTGGCACGCCCTCGGCGCCATTTGGGCCTGCCAGGCGGGCAAGGACGTCTACGTCGAGAAGCCCGCCTGCCACAACGTGTGGGAAGGCCAGCGCATGATCGAGGCCGCCCGCAAGTACGGCCGCATGGTTCAGGTCGGCTCGCAAAGCCGGAGCACGGCGGTGAAGATCCGCGCCATGGCGCTGCTGAAAGAGGGCGTCATCGGCAAGGTCTACATGGCCAAGGGCATCTGCTTCAAGTGGCGGCCCTCCATCGGCCGCACGCCGGACCAGCCCACTCCTCCCGGGGTGAATTGGGACATGTTCCTCGGACCCGCGCCCATGCGCCCTTACAGCCTGAACCGCTTTCGCTATAACTGGCACTGGTTCTGGGACACCGGCAACGGCGATCTCGGCAACCAGGGCGTGCACGAGGTGGACATCTGCCGTTGGGGCCTGGGCGAAATCGGCATGCCGAACTCCGTCGACTCGACGGGAGGGAAATACCTCTACGACGACGACCAGGAGACGCCCAACGTGCAATCGGTGGCCTTCGACTACGGCGACCGGCGGGTTGTCTTCGAAGTGCACGGCATCCACACCGGCTCCGACAGCGATATCGCCAGCGGAGGCGCCAATGCGGTCGGCAACGTCTTCTACGGGACAGATGGCTACCTGGCGGTGGATCCGTACGGCTTCCGTGTGTTCAAAGGCCGCGGCTGCGCCGCCAGCGCGTCGGCCCCTTCCAACTGCCGGCGCGAAAAGGCGATGGAAGAGAAGGCGGAAGGCCCCGACGGCGGCTATGACACGACGGCGCACTTCGGTACGTTCCTCAAGGCCGTGCGCAGCCGCAATCCGAAGGATCTGACGGCCGATATCGAGACCGGGGTGCAGTCGGCGACGCTGTGCCATTTGGCGAACATCAGCTACCGGCTGGGCCGCCGCCTCGCCTTCGACCCCGCCCAGGGCCGGTTCGCCGACGCGGACGCGAACGCCATGCTGACACGGGAGTATCGCGCGCCCTACGTGGTGCCCGCCAAGGTGTAGCCGGTCCTTCAGTAGCGCAGATACCGCTCGCGCAACCCGAGGAACCCGCGCAATCCCTCCTGCCAGGATGCCTCGGTCGCGTCCAGGCTCTCGCCTTGCTCCAATTGGAGGCGAATCCGGTTGCCGCCCGCCAGGAGGTCGATGGGCAGCTTCTCGTACTCGTACTCGAACGGCGGTTGGCGCCAGGCGAACTCGCCGGGGTTCAACTCCATCGCCGTCTTCAGGATCGCCAGCCCGGTCCGGTACGGCTGGAACGCGCGGCGGTGGGTCACGTGCACCTGGGCGCCGCCGCAGAACTGGTCCTTCCACTTGTCGAAGACCGGGCGGAACCACGCCGGGCGGAAGCGCACGCCGGCGAGGTCCGCCTCGTTCAGGCGCGCCGCGAAGCGGTCGCCGTCTAGAAACGGCGCGCCCACCAGTTCGAATGGCCGCGTGGTTCCTCGTCCTTCCGACAGATTCGTTCCTTCCAGCAACACGGTGCCGGGATAGACCGTCGCCGTGTCCAGCGACGGCATGTTCGGAGAGGGCATCACCCACGGTAATCCGGTCTCATCCAGCCACCGCTCGCGCCGCCAGTTCTCCACTTCAATCACGTCGAGGTCCGCGCCGATGGAGAACTCCCGGTTGATGAACGTGGCGAGTTCCCCCATCGTCAGACCGTGGCGCATGGGAATCGGATAGAGCCCGATGAAGGATCGGAACGCCGGATCGAGGACATTTCCTTCGATCTCGCACCCGCCCACCGGGTTCGGCCGGTCCAGCACGACGAAGCGGCGGCGGCTTTCAGCGCAGGCCTGCATCGCCAGCACCGCCGTCCACAAGAACGTGTAGACCCGCGCGCCCACGTCGAACAGGTCGCAGAACAAAACATCGACGTTCTCCAGCATCGCCGCCGTCGGCTGGCGATGCTGCCCGTAGAGGCTGTAGACGGGCACTCCCAGCCGCGCGTCGAAATCGTCCGGCGACTCGATCATGTTGTCCTGCCGGTCGGCGCGCACGCCGTGTTGCGGGCCAAACAGGGCGGTCAATCGGATCTCGCGGCACCGGGCAAACCTGTCCGCCGCATGAACCAGTGCCGCATCGACCGACGCCGGGTTGGCGATCAGGCCGGCATGGGCGCCGCGATACGGCCGGACAGCGTCATCGAACAAGCGATCCAGACCGCACCGGCAGGGGGACGTCGTTCCCATCGGCTCAAGCCTTCGTCACCGCGCGCGCCAGAATGGCGAACTTCTCGACCGCCGGCACGTGGATGCGGCGGGAGAACACGTCGAATCCGGAGCGCTCGATCCTCTCCAGCAGGCGCCGGTAGATCTCCCGCAGCGCCCACAGCGAAGGCCGGCTGCGCGGCGCCACCAACGGCAACAGCGCCTCGGATTCGCGATAGTAGCCGCGCGCCCGCGCGGCCTCGAAACGCAGCAGGTCGAGAACGGCCGCGCTACGATCTCCTGCGCGCAGCGCGCCCTCCTCGACCCCAAACCGCGCCAGGTCCTCGGCCGGCAGATAGATCCGCTCGCGTTCCAGGTCCTCGCGGACGTCGCGCAGGATGTTGGTCAACTGCAACGCCACGCCGCACTTCTCGGCCAGCGGCAACGCCTCCGGGGAACGGAACCCAAAAATGTGGATCACAGTGAGGCCGACCACCGAGGCCACCTGGTAGCAGTAGCGGTACAACTCGTCGAAGGTGGCGATGCGCCGCGCCTCCAGATCGCTCGACACGCCGTCGATCATCACGTGCAGGTGCTTGCGCGGAATGCCGTAGCGGCGCACGGCGTCGTGGAGTGCGGGCCAGCAGGGGTGCTCGCCGTAGTCGCCTTGAAGCGCGCGGTCCAGGTCCCGCCGCCACGAATCCAAGGCGGCGCGCTGCCCCGCGGGGCCGTCCGGCGAAGGTTCGTCGCTCAAGTCGTCGCACTGCCGCATGAAGGCGTAAACGGCGCACATGGCGGCGCGCTGGGAGCGGTCCAACAGGAGGAAGGAGTAGTAGAAGTTCTTGGCGCGCGTGCGCGCTACCCGCTTGCACCAGGCGTAGGAGGCCTCCACCGCCGCCGGCATCTGGGTCACGCCGCCCGCCGCGCCAGCACCTGCCGCGCCAGGGTCGCCAGCAGAAGCGCGGCGCGCTCGGTTTTTGAAATCGCCGGGCGCCGCAGCAGCACGTTGTAGTCCTGGGCCTTGATCTTGTCCAGGATCCGCATGCCCCCACGGCTGAACAGATCGAGATCGATCGCCAGCCTGCGGCCGACCATCCCCACCAGCGGAAGGCCTTCTTCAAACAGGCGCCGCGCCACCCGCACGGCCTCTTTCATCGCCTCGCGGAAGGCGGGTGTGAAACGCCGCGCCTCGACGTCCGCCACGGCGCAGTTGTGCTTGGCCAGCAGGTCCAGCGGCAGATAGAGGCGCCCCTTGTCGAGGTCCACCGTTACGTCCTGCCAGAAATTGGCAAGCTGCAAAGCGGTGCAGGTCGCATCCGACAGCTTTGCCCGTTCCTCGTCGCGGTAGCCGCAAAGGCCCAGCACCAGCCGTCCCACCGGATTGGCCGAGCGCCGGCAATAGCCGAACAACTCCTTCCAGTCGCGGTAGCGCGTCACCGTCTGATCCTGTTCGAAGGCCAGGATCAGGTCTTCGAACGGCTCGCGCGGAAGCTGGTGCCGTTGGACCGACCCGGCGAGGGCCACGAACACCGGATGCCGCGCCTGCCCGCCATACATGCCCCGCAGTTCGCCCCGCCACCAGTCCAGCAGCCGCAGGCTCTCCGCCGTGTCGCCGATCTCGTCGCCCAGATCGTCCGCCCAGCGGCAGAACGAATAGACGTTGAAGAAGTCCTGGTGCAGCCGTTTGGGCAACAGGAAGCTGACCACGTGGAAGTTCTCGTAGTGGTGGGTGGCCAGCCAGCGGGTGTAGTCGAGCGACTCTTCCGGGGACCAGGACCGCTCCATCGCCTCCGGCGAACGAACGAAGTCCTTGGGGGCGAGTGGCACGTCCGTCGGCTCTGCGCTACGGGATGATGGCCGTCTTCATGTGCCCGTTATGGCTCATGAGGTGGCGCATCACGTCGAGCAGGTTGGTGAGCGGTTCCACCCGGTTGACGAAATCCGACGCCGTGATGTGTCCGGCGCTGACCGCGTCCAGCGCTTTCTGGATGTGCGCCGGCGTGTGGTGGAAGCTGGCCTTGCAGGTGATCTCGGAATAGTGCAGCAGGGAGGTGTCCAGCGACACGTGGGTGTCGTTCGGACAGCCGCCGAAGAAGTTGACCGTGCCGCCGCGGCGAACCATCCGCACCGCCTGCTGCCAAGTCTCGGGCTTGCCCACCGCCTCGATGGCCACGTCCACGCCGTGCCCGGTGGTGATGTCGCGCACGGTCTGCACGACGTCGTGATGATTGTGGGTCGACAGCACGGTATCGGCGCCCATCCGTCCGGCGCGCTCCAACTGCGTCTTCCGCCGGCCGACGGCGATCACGCGCGCTCCGGCCACCTTGGCCAGCCGCACGAACATCAACCCGATCGGCCCCAGGCCGATCACCACCAGGTCGTCGCCCGGCCGGACTCCGGTCTCTTCCAGCCCGCGGATCACGCACGCCAGCGGCTCGATGAGGGCGGCGTCCTGATAGGTCAAGTGGTCGGGGATCTGGTAGGTGTTTCGTTGGACAATGCGGCCCGGGATGCGGATGTACTCGGCGTAGGCGCCGTTGTTGAACAGCAGGTCCTCGCACAGGTTTTCTGCACCCCGCTTGCAGTAATAGCAGTTCCAACATGGCGCGGAATTGGCGGCTACCACCCGTTGGCCTACGTGGAACCGGTCCACCCGCTCGCCGACGGCGACGATGTCGCCCGCCAGTTCGTGTCCGAACAGCGCCGGCGGGACGATCATCCGCGCGTGGTAACCGCGCCGGAAAACCTTCACGTCGGTGCCGCAGGTAAGCGCCGCCCGGACCCTCACCAGAAGATCATCTTCACCAATCGAAGGCACGGCCACCGGCTCCACGCGCAAATGCTCCTTGCCGTAGAGCACGGCAGCCATCATCTGCGTGCTCACTGTGACCACCTCTGTGGCTGAACCACTATTTTCAATGATCTGCCGTCCGGATGCAACGCCAGTTGAAAACCTCTTTCAATTTCGTCCAGGGGCAGACGATGCGAAATCAGGTCTTCCACCGGCAATTCGCCGCTAAACACCAGGCGGGCGGATTCGGCCTGCAAGTCCACAGACGCGCTATAGCAGCCGAACAGCGTCCGTTCATCCTTGCAGATGGCCGCGCCGGACACCTCGACCCGCTCTTTGTCCGAGGTCTGGGCGAATAGCAGAATCCGGCTGCCGGGCCGGGAGCAGGCCATCGCCTGGTCCACCGCCGCCTGCGCCGAGGCCGCCACGATCACCAGGTCCGCCCCCCGCCCCGCGGTCATCCGTTTCACCTCGGCATTCACGTCCGTCTCTCGCGGATCCCAGGAGTGCTCCGCTCCGAAGCGCTGGGCCAGTTCACGCCGGGCCGCGATCATGTCGGTCGTCACCAGCCGGGCGGCGCTGCGGTGGACCAGCATGGTGAAGATCAGGCCGATCGGCCCCTGTCCCAGGATCACTACGGTTTCCCCCGGCTGTGGCGCTGCCAGTTCCACCGCTTTGTGGCAGGTGTTGATCGGCTCCACCAGCGAAGCCCGGTCGAAGGAGACCCCTTCCGGGATCTTCTCCACGCCGCGCCGGACGATCCAGTCCATCACGCGGATGTACTGTGCAAACCCTCCGCCGGCCGGCTCGAATCCGGCGGTAATCCCGACTTTCTTGTACGTCTCACACTGCGCGTACAGCTTGCGCTCGCAATAAAAGCAGTCCAGGCAGGGAACGTGGTGAAACGCCACCACGCGGTCGCCGGGGACGAATCCCCGCACCTGGCTGCCCACCGCCGCCACCACACCCGCACTCTCGTGTCCGAAGATCCTGGGCGGCGGCAGAAGATCGTGCGCGATCTTCTTCAGGTCCGTGTGGCAGATGCCGCAGCTCTCCACGCGCACCAGCATCTCACCCGGTCCGATCCGCGGTGTGGAAACCTCCTCCACACGCACCGAGCTTCTGCCCCGGTAGACGGCCGCGCGCATCCGCGCGGGCGGTTCAATACTGAAATCTGCTGTCGGCAATAAACTCTCCAAGCGCTTTTGAGGCAAGGCTGCACCGCCGGTGGAATCGCAGGAGTTCGGGGAAGCTCTGCCACGGCCGCGCCATGGCGGTGGAGACAATCCGAGCGGGCCGGAACCGCCCCAGGGTGTCCCGCGCGGAATTGTAGTCGATGCTGAAGCCTTCCTCCGCTTCGTCTGTCACGACTCGAACACACACCAACGGAAGGCCGAATCCCCGTGTCTCGCGCGCCACACCGGCGGCCTCCATTTCGACCGCGACGGCCCCGCAGGCGCGCAACCGCTGTTTCTCATCGGCCGTCTGGACAAACCGATCAATGGACACAATCGTACCGCAGGTGTGCCTGCGGTTGGCAACCGGAATCTTGACCTCGAATTGCTCTTCCTGCTCCGGCGCCAATACCCGGTCGCCGACCACGATGTCGCCCGCCTTGAGCGCCGCATCCAGACCGCCGCAATAGCCGACGCTGGCCACCGCGTCGAGGCACTCCCGCCCGGCCGCCACTCTCACGGCCTCCGCCGCCAGCCGGGGGCCGGCGCCATTGGCCGCCATCAGCAAGCGATCCTCTCCCCGCTGGGCGGCGTGCGCGAACGGGAGCGGCCAGAGCAGCCGCTCGCCTCCCAGGAGGCGTACCAGTTCGGAGAACTCCCTCGCCTCGGCCGCCACCAGCAGGATCGTCGCCATCGCCCCTCAGCAGTACCCATTGCCCTGAAACCACTCCATCGCCCGCCGCAGCGCCTCGTCCACCGGCCCCGGCTCGAAACCCAACTCCCGCCGCGCCTTCTCGTGCGAGACGAACATCTTCTTGCGCGCCATCCGGACGGCATCCAGCGGCGCCCGCGGTTCGCTCCTGCTCAGACGCGCCCAGCCGGTGCTGAACAGCCCAAACGCATACGCGACGCCGTAGGGAATCCGGATCGTGGGCGCCTTGCGCCCCGCCAGCCGGGCCAGCCGCCCCAGGATCTGTTCCAACGTCAGGTTCTCGCATCCTAATATGTAACGTTCCCCGGGCCGTCCGCGTTCGCAGGCCAACAGGTGTCCCACCGCGGTGTCGCGCACGTCAACCAGGTTCAGCCCCGTGTCCACAAATGCCGGCATCCCGCCGCGCAGAAAATCGACGATGATCTTCCCCGTGGGCGTCGGCTTGACATCGTGATCGCCCACCGGAGCGGTGGGGTTGACGATCACAACCGGTAGCCCGCCGCGCGCGGCCTCCAACACCGCCTGCTCGGCCAGGAACTTCGACCGCTTGTAGGGTCCCGTCATCTGTTCGATGGTCACCGGACGGTCCTCGTCCCCGATTCCTTCGTGCGGAACGCCGATGCATCCCACTGTGCTCGTATAAACAAGGCGCTCCACCCCCGCCCGTCCGGCCGCGGCCAGCAGGTTGCGCGTACCCTCCACGTTGGACCGGTACATCTGCTCGGGATGCGGCGCCCACAGCCGGTAATCGGCCGCCACGTGGAAGACCAGCCCGCAACCGGCCACCGCCCGGTCGAGCGACGCCGCGTCCCGCAGGTCGCCTGTAACGGCTTCGGCGTCCACCTCGCGCAGCCGGCTCCCCGGCCGTACCAGCGCGCGGACATGGTGGCCGCGTTCCCTCAGCAGCCGCGCGACGTGCCAACCGACAAAGCCGGTGGCGCCTGTGACGAGGGTGGGTCGCACCGGGTTATCGCAACGCCCAGCTCAGCAGTTTGACACTGTCGCCAAACCTGGCGTTGATGCCCAGCGCCGCCGACGGCTCGAAGCCGCAGTGCATCATGCAGTGCTCGCAGCGGGGATCGTCCCCATGGTGGCCGTACTGTTCCCACGGAGTGCGCGTCATCAGTTCCTCGAACGTCCGGTAGTGTGCGTCGGTGATCAGGTAGCAGGGGC
>CAYOTD010000139.1:0-9678 GCA_964406685.1 uncultured Solibacteraceae bacterium
CGCCGCGCCACCGGCGGTCGCGCCCGCCGCGCCGCAACCGACACCAGCGGGAGCAGGCGAGTTCACACGGATGTTCCAGGCTCCGGTTGCGGCTCCCGCGCCGGCTCCGAAGCCGGCCGCCGGGCCGCCGCCATCTCCACCGGCACCGCCGCCCCCCGCGGCGCAGCCGACTCCCGCCGGGGCGGGCGAGTTTACGCGGATGTTCCAGGCTCCGGTACCGCCCGTTGCGAAACCGGCACCGGCCACGGCGTCCCCGACTCCTCCGACAGGCGATTTCCGGAACCTGATCATTACTCCGGACCGGCCGACCGCAGGCGCGCCGCCGGCGGCGTCCCCCGCGTCTCCCTCGCCGCCACCGCCGCCGGAAGCGCCGGGCGAGTTCACCCGCATGTTCCAGTCCCCGGCGCCGCCCGGAGGAGCGCCTTCGCCAGCAACTCCGGCCGCGCCGCGCCCCGCGCAACCGGCAGGGGAGTTCACGCGGATGTTCCAGTCGCCGTCGGCGGCGGTGCCGCCGGCGCCGGCGGCACCGGCGGCTCCACCCGCGGGAGAGGGGGGCGAGTTCACCCGGTTCTTCAAGTCGCCGCTGGATCCGACTCCGTTGAAAGGGCAGGGTCCGGGAAGCGATCCGTTCGGGGGAAAGCCCCTGCCGCCGCCCTCCGCCCCCAAGCCGCTGGATGCGCCGGGCGAGTTCACGCGCATGTTCGGCAAGGAGGATATTCCGGGCCGGAGGCCGCCACTGGCGCCCGCCGGTCCGCCGCCGCCGCCGCCGCCGGCAGGCTCGGTGGGCAGCGTGACGCAGGCATTCTCGACGCCCGCCCCTCCCGGAATGGCGCCGATGCCGGGCGTCCCTCCGGCGGAGATGCAGCCCAGCGGACCGAGCGAGTTCACGCGCATGTTCAAAACGCCCTCGCCGGGAGCGGGGGCCGAGGCGCAGGGGGGAATGCCGGGGGGGTACCCCGGGCAACCCCAGCCCACGCCGATGCCCGGCGGGTTCGGCGGGCAGCAACAGCCGATGGGAATGCCCGGCGGCGGGTTCCCGGGGCAGCAGCAGCCGATGGGGATGCCCGGTGGGTTCCCGGGACAGCAGCAGCCGATGGGGGTGCCCGGCGGGTTCCCCGGCCAGCAGCAGCCCATGGGGATGCCGGGCGGATTCGGCGGGCAGCAGCAGCCGATGCCGATGCAGGGCGGGTTCCCCGGCCAGCAGCAGCCCATGGGGGTGCCCGGTGGATTCCCCGGGCAGCAGCAGCCGATGGGGATGCCCGGCGGGTTCCCCGGGCAGCAGCAGCCGATGGGGATGCCCGGCGGGTTCCCCGGCCAGCAGCAGCCCATGGGGATGCCGGGCGGATTCGGCGGGCAGCAGCAGCCGATGCCGATGCAGGGCGGGTTCCCCGGCGCGGCGCCCCCAGCCATACCCGGAGCCATGCCGGCCGGTTCCTCCTCCAAGCTGCCGCTGTATCTTGGGATCGGCGGACTGTTGGTGGTAATCATCCTGCTGATCTACTTCCTGGTGATCAAGAAGTAGCCGGCCGGCAAGGCCAGGCAATTCACGCGTCCCGGAGCGTAGGGAAAAGGTGTGCCTCGGGGAACATACTTAGGTGAGTGGGTCCCACTGCCTCGGTATGACGCGCGAGCAAGCGGCAGACACAATCGACGGGTTGTTCGAGACGTGGGGCGCCGCTTTGCTGCGCTTTGCGCTGCGCCGCACCGGCTCGAAGGAACTGGCGGAGGACCTGGTGCAGGAGGTTTTCCTGAGCCTGTACCGGGAACTGCTGCGGGACACACCGATCCTCGATCCCAAGGCCTGGACGCTGGGAGTGCTGCGTCGCCAGATCGCGCATCGTTTCCGCGACTTCGCCCGGCACGGAGAGCAGCAGGCTTCCATGGAAGACCTGGAGGCGCTGGCCGGGGCGGCCGAGCCCGCCGCGCCGGTGGAGTCCTGGATCGAACGGGTGGCGGGACTGGCGGCGGGACTGAGCTGCCGCGAAGAGGAAGTGCTGCTGTTGCGGCTCCAGTCGCTGAAGTACCGCGAGATCGGCGAGCAGATGGGCATCAGCCCCAAGTCGGTGGCGACATTGCTGGCGCGGGCGCTGCGGAAGCTGGAGGCGGCCAACTCCCGGTCCGGGTTGGGCGCGCGCGAAAGGCGCGTGGAGATTCATGTTCCCAAGACACTACAGTGACGCGGACTTGCTCGCCTGGCACGACGGGGAACTGGCGGCCGGAAGACGCGGCCGCATCGCCGCCCACCTGGAAAAGTGCTGGTCCTGCCGCGCACGCCTGAGCCGGCTGGACGAGCAGGCGCGCCGGCTGGCGGAGCTGGCCGAACACGCCGGTCCGACCGATGCGGACTGGGTCGAGCAGGTGCGCTGGCGGTTCCACGCCGTTCGCGACGTGGCGCCCGCTCCCTACGCCGCTCCCGCGTTCCCGCGCAGGCGGCTGGGCGGGTTCGGCTGGAGGCACGCGCTGGCAGGAGCGCTGTTGGGGACCGCCGCGGCGGCGGGCATCCAGGGGTTGCAGTGGATACGGAGCGGCAGCGCCCGGCCAACGCATACGGCGCCGCCGGCGTCCGTTCGGAGCCTGGTGAAACCCAGGGTGGCGGCGGCGATTCCATCCGCAGCCGCCCTCCCCGCGCCGCTGAAGGTACATCTGCCGGAACCGCCCGCGCTCTCCATAACGCCGCGCGAGATGGATCGAGCCGATCTGATTTCGCGGCGCGCCCAGGTCTGCTACGTGCTGCATCAGCATGGGGCCTGCCTGGGCGAAGCGGTCGAAGTGACGGCGGAGCCCTTCGGGCGGATCCTGGTGCGCGGCTTTCTGGACCGTCCCCAGCGGTTGACCGCATTGAGCGAAGCCCTGGCCGCGCTGCCCTGGGTGAGGGCCGATCTCCGGCTGCTGGCGCTGGAGGAGCCGCTCGAGCATTCGCTTCTCCAGCCGTTGATGGAAGTGCGCAGCGCCGGGCCGCTGTTGCGGGAGGAACTGGAGAGCTATTTCCGCGCCCACGCCCCGGAGACCTCTCCCGGCGCGGCCGTGGCGGCGCTGGCCAACCGGACCGTCTCGCTGTCGGAGAACTGCCTGATGGACGCCTGGGCACTGCGGCGCTTGGCGGCGGAGTTCCCGCCCGAGGCCAGGACAGAGGCCGGACCGCTGGCGCGGCGCTGGATCGAGCAGATGATCCAGGATCACGCGGCGGCGGTGGCGCAGGGCGCCGGCAAACTGCTGACGGCGCTGGAGCCGCTGGGGACCGCGCCAGCCCCGGCGCCGGAGGCGTCCGACGCGGCCGGGGACATCTGGTCCACGGCGGCGCGCGCCGATCAGTTGTTGCGCGGGCTGTTCCTGGGAGGCCCGCTGGAAGGCCCGGCCGCCGAAGCGGCGCGCGGCGCGCTGGCCGAGCTGGCGCGCCTGCGCGAGCAGGCCGGAAGACTGAATCTGGAAACAGCCCGGAGGAACCCATGAGACGAAACGCACTACTACTGCTGCTGGCCGCGCTGGCGGGGGCGCCCGCGCTCGCCCAGACGGCGACCGTCACCGGCCGCGTCACCGACGCGAGCAACGCGGTGATGGCGGGGGTCAAGATCACGGTCACCAACGCCAGCACCGGCGCCGTGCGCCGGATGGAGTCGAGCTCCGAAGGCGTCTACACGGTGCCGTTGCTGCCGCCGGGAACCTACCGGATCACGGCCAGGCCGACGGTTTCCGGCCCGCCGGCCGGGACAACATCGAGCTGGCCGTCGGGCAGGTGGCCCGGATCGATTTCGTGCTCGAGCCGGGCGCCATCACCGAATCGGTCACCGTCACCGGAGAGGCGCCGCTGCTGGACGCCAGCAGCTCGACGGTGGGACACGTGGTCTCGCGCCAGACCATCCAGGACATTCCCCTGAACGGGCGGAACACCTTCGTTCTGATGGTCACCGTCCCCGGCGTGGTAACGACGGCGCGGGACAACACGATCTACTTCATGCGCTACAGCGCCGCGGGAGATTCGGCCGGAATCGCCTCGATGAGCATCTCAGGCGCCCCGGGGACGTTCAACGAGTATCTGCTGGACGGGGTTCCCGCGACCAGCGACAACAACGCCGTGATCTTCGTGCCCTCCATCGACGCCACGCAGGAGTTCCGTTTGCAGACCAACTCCTTCGACGCCGAATACGGCCGTTTCCTGGGCGGGGTGGTGAACACCTCGACGCGCTCGGGGACCAACACGGTACACGGCACGGCTTTCAACTTCTCGCGCAACTCGGTGTGGAACGCGCGGGACTTCTTCGCCGCCAGCAAGCCCAAGTTCGCTTATAACCAGTTCGGCGCGGCGGTGGGGGGGCCCGTGTACCTGCCCAAGCTGTACGACGGGGGGAGCCGCACGTTCTTCTTCGTCCACTGGGACGGCTCGCGAGAGGGCGTACCGCGCTCGTTCGTCAGCACCGTGCCCACTCAGGCCGAGCGAAACGGGGACTTCTCGCAGAGCTTCACGCGCGCGGGCGGCCAGGCCACCCCAGTCGTGGTCTACGATCCGGCAACCACCCGCGCCAGCGGCAGCGCCTACGTCCGCGACCCGTTCCCCGGCAACCAGATCCCGCCGGTGCGGCAGAACGCGGTCGCCAAGGGATTGCTGGGCGTGTACCCGCTGCCCAGCGCCACGGGCGACGCCGTCACCCACGTCAACAACTTCCCGCTGTCGTACAAGGACCCGGTGTCGGACGATGGCATCATCGCCAAGGTGGACCACCGCTTCAGCGACCGCAACCAGCTTTTCGTGCGGATTTTCTGGCGCCACTTCTACGTGCGCGGAGGCGGCGAGTTCCTCAATGGAGGGACCAGCCGGGGCGTCAACCGTTACTCGCCGGGAGTGGCCCTGGGCCACACCTTTGTGCTGAGTCCCTCCACGGTGCTGGATTTCCGCTACGGGTTGTCGCGCTACCGCGCCCGAATCGTATCGGATAGCTATGGTTACGACCTGGGTTCGCTGGGGTTCCCGCGCTCGCTGACGGCGGCCGTCGACCGGCCGGCCATTCCGCGCGTCACCGCCAGCGGCTATACCGGGTATGGGGCGTTCAGCCTGACCGAGAGTGTGGGGGAAACCCACGCGGCGCGCGCCGGCCTGTTCACGCAGAAGGGCCGCCACGGGCTGCGCGCGGGCTTCGGCGCCCGCGTGTACCGGCACAACAGCGGGCCGGGCGGCGCCACCTCCGGGACCTACGCCTTCGACGGAGTGTTCACGCGCGGGCCCAACCCGCAAGCGGCTTCGACCACGGCGGGCAACGCCATCGCCTCGATGCTGCTGGGGCTGGGCGCCAGCGGATCGATGACCTACCAGGCGTCGCTGGCCCGCCAGGCGCCTTTCTACGAAGTGTATTTGCAGGACGACGTGCGCGTGAGCGCGCGGCTGACCCTGAACCTCGGCGTGCGCTACGAGGTCGAAGGGTCGCACACGGAGCGCTTCAACCGCTTCAACCGCGGCTTCGACCTGAGCGCCGCCAGCCCGGTGGAATCCGCCGCCGTGGCCGCCTACGCCGCCAACCCCATCCCCGAGGTGGCGGCGGCGCAGTTCAAGGTCAAGGGCGGATTGCTGTTCGCCGGCGCCGGGCAGACGGCCCGCTCGCTGGCCGATGTGGACGCCAACAACATCATGCCGCGCATCGGCGCGGCCTTCGTGCTGACTCCGCGCACGGTGGTGCGCGGCGGCTACGGCCACTTCTACGCGTCCACGATGGCGCAGAGTTATCCCGGCCAGGCCGACGCAGGCGACCAGACGCCCAGCTACGGGTTCAGCTCGACCACCTCGTGGGTGACCTCGATCGGCGGCCTGACGCCGGTGGATACGCTGTCCAACCCGTTCCCCAACGGCATCACCGCGCCCGCTGGTTCCGCGCAGGGCCTGGCGACGCAGATCGGCCAGGCCATCTCGTTCGTCAACCCGCAGCGGCGGCAGCCCTGGACCCGCCAGTTCAACGTTGGCATCCAGCGCCAGTTCTCCGGCGAGCTGCTGGTGGAAGCGGCTTATGCCGGCACGCGCACGGCCGACTTCCCGATTTCCGTGGCCCTCAACGCGACGCCGCAACAGGCGCAGGCGCAGGCCCGGCAGAATTACATCACCACCGGCCGCAACACGCTCAGCGACACGTTTCCGAACCCCTTCTACGGGTTGGTTTCCTCCGGCAGCCTGAGCCTGGCCTCCACCACGCGGGGCCAGTTGCTGCTTCCCTATCCGCACTTCACCGGCATCACCCGGATGGGCGCCAACGTCGGCTCCAGCAGCTACAACTCGCTCCAGGCCAAGGCCACCAAGCGTTTCGGCCGGGGCCTGTCGTTCCTGGCCTCCTATACGCTCAGCAAGCTGCTGGAGGAGATGTCGTTCCTGAACGCGAACGACGCCCAGCCTACGCGCCAGCTTTCCAGCTTCGATTCGCCCCAGCGGTTCGTTGTGACCGCTTCCTACCAGCTTCCGATGGGCAAGGGCCACCGGTTCCTGGCGGGCGCGGCGGGGGTGGCCGGCAAGCTGGTCGAGGGCTGGCAGGCCAACGCCGTCTACACGGCGCAAAGCGGCGTCCCGATCACGCTGTCGGGCGGAGAGAGCGTGGGGCGCAGCGCGGCGATTCCCAGCGATCAACAGACCCTCCAGCGGTGGTTCGACACCTCCGCCTTCCGGCTCCGGCAGACTCTGGAATTCGCCGGGACCGCCGTGCTGCCCGATGTCCGCACGCACGGCACGAGCAACTTCGACCTGTCGCTGTTCAAGGACACGCAGATCCGCGAGCGGCTCAAGGTGCAGTTCCGCGCCGAGTCGTTCAACCTGTTCAACCGGGCGGCGTTCGGCGCTCCGAACGCCAATGCCGCCAGCGGCGCCAGCTTTGGCGTTGTCAGCTCGCAGGTGAATTTCTCGCGCCAGTTGCAGTTCGGTTTGAAACTACTCTGGTAACGTCATGCGAATGATCCTTCCTTTGCTGCTGCTGGCGGTGTCGCTGCCGGGCGAGGACCTGTTGACCGGCTATCGCCGGACGGGGATTGAGTACACCGGGCCGGGGGAATGGCGGATTCCGCTGGAGCCGGTGTGGGTGTATGCCTATCCCACGCTGCGCCTCCACTACCGCGCTTCGGGCTTGGGCGGCGGCGACGACGCGGTTCTCACGCTGCGTCCGGGCAGCGTGGGACCGGTGACCCCCGGCGCCACCAATCCGGAGAATCCGTTTGTGGCCGGCATGCCCGTGCCGGCGGTGCTGGCGCGGGACCTGGCGGGGGACGGCGCGCCGCACACCTTCGAGGTGAACCTGCGCGAGAGGATGCGCACGCCGCAGATCGACGAGCTGCGCTTTGCGCTGCCCGCGGGCGCGCGCATCGCCATCGATGAGCTGGAATTCCGCGGCGGGGGGGAGCTGCTGCCCTGCGAAGGCGGGCCGGCGCTGCCCGCGCACGCCGGCAAGCTGAACGTCGAGGGCGGCGCGCCGTGCGGGGCCGCCCGCGGCACATCGCTGCGGGGCAAAGAGGGTTTGCGGATCGCCGGGGCGGGCCGTGCGGGACGGACGCTGTACCTGAGCCTGTTCCCGCATTTCGCCAGCGTGGGCATGTTCGCCGCCGGCCGATCGCCCGAGGAATTGCGGGTCAAGGAAAGCGCCGAAACGGCGGAGGTGATCGTGCGGCTGAAGTACACGCGCGGGGAAGTGGAGGAGCAGTATCCGCTGTCGGTGGAGGAGCGGCGGCACGTGCTGGCGAACCGCAAACCGGCGCTGTACGCGCTGGAGTTGGATCCCACGCGGGGACTGGTCTCGGCCGAAGTGGTGGATCGCAGCGCGCACGCGCAGCTCCTGCTGTATGCGGCCGGCGTCTCCGCGGAAGCCGCCCCGCAAGCGGTGGAGCGGCTTCCCTCCGCTGGGCGCAAGAGCGGCCGCGCGCCGGCGCCGCCGCAGGTCACCGTCACGTACAAGATCGCGGGCGCACCGCAGGAGGCAATCCGCGCGGAGTTGAAGGAATCGACGACACCGGAGGGCCGCCGGCTGGCGCTGGCGGTGAGGAATGCGAGCGGGGAAGCGCGCGAGTTCACCCTCACCTTTCCATCGGTCAAGATCCGGCCGGGAGGGGCGGCGGAGGGCGTCTACTACCTGTTCCCCCGGCAGGGCGCCGTGATCGCCAACGAAGACCGCACGTTTGAGGCGCTCTACAACGCGGTCTTCCCGCTTCAGTTCCTCGACGTTTTCGCGCCCGCGGCCAACAGCGGCGCGGCGGTGATCGTGCGCGACGCGGCGGGGCGGGGAAAGAAGTTCCGGCTGCGCAAGAGCGGCGCGGAGGTGGAGATCGAGGTCGATTACACGGCGCGCCTGGCGCCGGGGGAGACCTGGAATCCGCCGGAAGCGCTGGTGGCCTCCCACGGCGGGGACTGGCGCGAGGGCTTCGCGGCCTACCGCCGCTGGGTCGCTTCCTGGTACAAGCCCGCGGGCCCAAGGCCGGCGTGGCTGCGCACGGCGTTCTGGGCGCGGCGGGATTATCCGGTCGGCGGGTCGGGCAAGCTGTACGACGTCCGCCAGGGCCGTTACACCTTCGACGAGCTGCTGCGCGACGGGGCGGCGTTCGGCGGGATCGACTTCATCGACATCTCCGGCTGGGCCATGTCGGAGAAGGTGGGCCGGGTGGGCGACTATCCGATCGAGTTGGGCGGGGCCGAGGACCTGCGGCGCAACGTGGCGCTGGGGCTGAAGGCGGGGGTGCCCACGGGGCTGTACTTCGAGGGCTACCTGATCGACAAGCGATCGCAGGTGGGGATCCGGCAGGCGGGCCGGTGGCAGCTTATCGACCAGAAAGGCCAGGGCGCCTGGTGGCGGGGCGGGGATCCCACGGAGTTCTTCGCCTGCCCTTACGTGCGCGACTGGCAGCGGTACCTTTCGGACCGCGTGTCCGCGGTGGCGCGCGACACGGGGGTGGACGGCGTGTACCTGGACGAGTTCGGCTTCGGCCGCATGCGGTGCTACGCGACCTCGCACGGCCACCCTCCCGGCGTGGAAACACTGCAAGGCGAGATCGAGATGGCGCGGGAGGTGCGCCGGGCGCTGGATGCGGCGGGGAGGAAGAACACCTTCCTCTACCTTGAGGAGACTCCGCCGGATGCGGCCGCGCCTTACTTCGACGCGGCGTTCTGCTACAACTTCCCCAACGCCGACCGGCGGCTGTCGCCGCTCAAGCTGAACCTGTCGCGCTTCGCGTTCCCCGATATCCGCCTGTGGGACATGCTGTCGATCGGCATCGATCCGCGGGTGCTGCCCGCCGAGGATTTCCGGCTGTCGCTGTGGCACGGCAACGGGCTGTGGCTGAAGGGCCACTCGGAGACCTGGTACGGCGAGGACCTGCTCGGATGGATCCGCCGGGCGCGCGCCCTGCTGGGAAAGCACGCCGCGGCCTTCAATGGCGAAGCCGAGCCGCTGGTGGATTCGCCCCACCCGGCGGTGTTCATCAACCGCTTCGGAGGCGGCCGGGAGACCGTCTACACGCTGTTCAACGCTTGGTACCGGACGGTGCGGTTCTCGTTCCAGGGGCGGCGGCTCACGCTGGGCCCGCGCGCGGTGGAGGTCGTGGCCGGCGCGGGGGGCTGACAGGTTGCTGGAGACCGAGGTTTAGCCGCGGATGAACGCGGATAAACACGGATAAGAGACCACTCCTGTGCAAATTAGCTTCGTGACACCGGCTGGAGGTGTTGCCGGCCGC
>CAYOTD010000140.1:0-9617 GCA_964406685.1 uncultured Solibacteraceae bacterium
GGAGCGGGAGAGTGTCCTGGTGCAGCCGGGGTTTTTCTTCGATTTTGCGCGGGAGGCGTTTCTGGTGCTGAGTCTGCTTGCGCCGGAGGGGGTGTTTCGGGAGGGAGTGGAACGGCTGGCGGGGAGAGAAAGCGGCGGGAACAGGCACCTTATTGAATGGAAGCCGACAAGTAGCGCAAGATAGTCAGGGGGGGGGATGTGTATGATGCTTAGCGAACTCGCCAGGCAGGATTCCGGCGAGAGCTGGGACGCTCAGCAGACATTGGAAGACCTCTCCGATCAACTTCACGTCCTCGTGCCCGAGAACTGCTGTGTGCACGGCGAGTGTTTCTGCCTGAGCTGCGGGCTTGCCTGGGTGGTGGAGCAGGACGTGCCGCTCCACCTGGATCCAGAATCCTAAGGGACTACTGCTGGGCTACGGTGACGGTGAACCGCACCCTGGCGGTCAGGTTGCGCGCCGGTTCTACGTGCAGATTCGTCACCTCGAACTCGACACTGACGGCCTGGAAGCCGGCGGGAGCATCCTTGGCGGCGGTGACCACCAGGCCCAGGGTCTTTTCCGGGTCCAGATTGCGGGTTCGGACACTGAGCCAGGAGGGGGCGCTCTTCAGTTTGAGTTTGAAGGGGATGGCGGAGCGGTTGCGGAGCTGGAGCCCGGCTGTCCGGACCTTGGGGGAGAACTCCAGGGCGCCCTGCTCGACGAGGACCGCGCCGTCCCAGAGGCCCTTCAAGTGCTCTTCGGCGCCCCAGATCTCGCCGTTCATCCAGCCGGCGGTGCGGCGGGCGTCGAGGGCTTCCCGGATGCCAGGCAGGCCGGCGGAGCGGGTGAAGACGAGGGTGACGGGCCGCTCCCGGCGGGCGTAATCGGCATCGATGGGGCGGTGGACGTCGCTATTGGCGAAGATGGCGAGCTTATGCTCCTTGATCCAGGGAAACGCCTCGGGGTAGAAGGTGCGGCCGTTGACCAGTTCCACTCCCTGGATGAGGCCGTCGGCGTGGGCGGCGGCGATGGGCGGGAACCAGGCGGCGGTTTCCTTCCATCCGGGATGGTTGAAGAAGACAAAGGCGTTCTGCTCGCGGGCCTTGCGCAGGGCGGCGGCCAGATCCAGGCCCTTGAAGGCGTTGGGGTCGGTGACGAACAGGGCGTTGCAGTGGAGGTTGCCCTTGGTGATCTCGGCGCCGGGGACGATCAGGAGGCCGAGCTGGCGGCCGAGTTGGCGGACCAGTTCGTAGGGCCGGGAGATGTCGTCGGTGACGTCGGGCTTGTGGGGATGGTAGTCGTCATGATCGGTGATGGAGATGGCGTCGAGGCCGTCGCGCCAGGCTTCCTCGACGCGGGTGCCGGGCCAGACCGAGCCGTCGGAGAAGACGGTGTGCATGTGAAAATCGCATTTCAGGGTGTGAAAGCCGGGAATGTCGGGAACGGGGAGAGGATCGCGGGTTTGCGCCGGGGCGATGAGGGAGCAAAGGAGAGCCGCGAATGCGAGCCGCACGCCAATAGAGGCCAGTTTATTCATCTTCGACTCCGAGAGAACGTTTTCGACCATTCTCGCGCAGGTACCCCCCTGCGGGGCAAGCCCGATCGCAGAGTTAAAGATGATATGATCGCTTTCGGGACCGCCTTCCGGCGGCCTACAGACTTCGACAACCGCAACCGATTCCCAGGAAGGAGTTCAGTCCATGGCGACCTTACCGGCTCAGCCAGCGCCCACGCGGGCCGATCATGATTTCGTCGATCAAGTCATCGCCCGGAATCAGAATCGACCGGGAGCGCTGTTGAGCATCCTGGAGGAAGTCCAGGAGCATCATCCCCAGAAATACCTCTCATCCGGAATTCTGGATTACATAGCGGAGCGTACCGATACTCCTCGCGCCCAGATCTACAGCGTGGTCACCTTTTACGCGCTGTTCAACCTGGAACCGCAGGGCAAGAACACCATCTGCATCTGCCGGGGCACGGCGTGCCACACCCGGGGATCGCGCAACCTGCTGGAGCGGTTGAAGCTCGAACTGGGGCTCGACCAGGGCGGAGAGGAAGGACAAGCGGACAAGCTGTCCTACACCACGCCGGACGGCAAGTACACGCTGCGGACGGTGGCCTGCTTCGGGCAGTGCGCCCTGGCCCCGGTGGTTGAGGTAAACCACGTCATTTACGGGCACGTCAACGAGCAGACGCTGAACCGGGAGATGAAGGCGCTGGCGCGGGAGAGTGGCAAATGACGCGCATCCTGGACATCGGCACCTTCAACGAGGTTCGCGAGCGCGGCCTCGCCAAGTATCTGCCCCCGACCCCCCGCATCGCCATCGGGATGGGAACCTGCGGATCGGGCAACGGCGCCGAGGGCGTTTACCACGCCTTCGCCGACGAGATCGACCGGAGAGGAATGGACATCGTGCTGGCGCGGGTGGGCTGCTTCGGCTTCTGCGCCGAGGAACCGCTGGTCAACGTGTGGGCGCCGGGCCGGCCGCTGGTGGTGCTGCACCGGGTGCAGTCGGACAGCGTTCCGCGGATCCTGGACGATCTGGCCGTGGGACGGGTGACGCCCGACCTGCCGTTGTGCCGGGTGGAGGAATGGGATCACATCACCGCCCACATCCGGTTCGGCACGGGGTACCCGGAGCTGCCGCTGTGGAAGGAAGTCCCGTTCTTCAAGGGACAAAAGAAGATCGTGCTGCGCAACTGCGGCCTGATCAGCCCGGACGACATCGAAGAATACATCGCGGTGGGCGGCTACCAGGCGCTGTACAAGGTTCTGATTGACGCCCGGCCCGATTCGACCATCGAGCAGATCAAGGCCGCCAAGCTGCGCGGGCGGGGCGGCGCGGGGTTCCTGACCGGGATCAAGTGGGAATACCTGCGCAAGGCCGAGGCCGACAAGAAATACATCATCTGCAACGCGGATGAAGGCGACCCCGGCGCCTACATGAACCGGAACGAGATCGAGAGCGACCCCCACTCGCTGATCGAGGGCATGATCATCGGCGCTTACGCGATGGGGGCGAGCGAAGGCATCATCTATATCCGCGCCGAATACCCGCTGGCGGTCCATCGCCTCGAGCAGGCGCTCGACCAAGCCCGCGACTACGGCCTGCTGGGTGAGAATATCCTGGGGCGGGGCTTCAACTTCGACATCCACATGGTGGAAGGCGCGGGAGCCTTCGTGTGCGGCGAAGAGACGGCGCTGATCTCCTCGCTGGAAGGCCGCGCGGGGCGGCCATTGCCGCGCCCGCCGTATCCGGCCCGCAAGGGACTGTACGGCCGGCCCACCAACATTAACAACGTCGAGACCTGGTACAACGTCGCGCCCATCGTGACCAAGGGCGCGGCCTGGTTTACCGAGACGGGGAGCGTCAAGAGCCCGGGAACCAAGGTCTTCTCGCTGGTGGGCAAGGTGCACAACACCGGACTGGTGGAGATGCCGCTGGGCACGCCGCTGAAGACGTTCGTCTACGACATCGGCGAGGGCGGAACCAACGGCCGCCACATCAAGGCGGTGCAGACCGGCGGCCCGTCGGGCGGCTGCATCCCCATGGAGATGTTCGACACGCCGGTGGACTATGAGACCCTGGCGCAGCTCGGCTCGATCATGGGCTCGGGCGGCATGGTGGTGATGGACGAAGACAACTGCATGGTGGACGTGGCGCGCTACTTCATCGAGTTCACCCACTCGGAGTCGTGCGGCAAGTGCGTCCCCTGCCGGGTGGGCCTGGACAAGGCGCTGCGGGTGCTGAACCAGTTCACCACGGGCACGGCGCCGGTGACGGCGCTGGAGATGCTGGACGAGCTGGGCCGGATGATCCGCGACACGTCGCTGTGCGGGCTGGGCCAGTCGGCGCCGAACCCGGTGCTGACCACGATGCGCCACTTCCGGCACGAGTTCGAGGACCATATCCGCGCCAAGCGGTGCCGGTCGGGGGTGTGCGAAGACCTGGCGCTGTCCCCCTGCGAGAACTCCTGCCCGCTGCACATGAACATCCCGCGCTTCCTTCAGCTCTACAAAGAGAACAAGCTGGAAGAGGCGTTCCTGTCGGTGGTGATGGATAACCCGCTGCCGGCCTCGACCGGCCGTGTCTGCCAGCATCCGTGCGAGAACCGCTGCCGGAGGGTGACGGTGGACGAGCCGGTGAACATGCGCGAAGTGCACCGCTTCATCGCCGACACGATTTACGAATCCGACCGCTACCCGGCGATGATCGAGCAGGTGGTGGCCCGCAAGATGCCGCCCACGGGGAAAAAGATCGCCATCGCGGGGGCGGGCCCGACGGGGCTGACCGCGGCGTTCTACCTGTGCCTGCTCGGCCACGACGTCACCATTTACGATTCCAATCCGCGCGGCGGAGGCATGCTGCGCTACGCGCTGCCCGATTACCGGCTGCCGAAGTCGGTGCTGGAGAAAGAGCTGGAGCTGATCCGCCGCCTGGGGGTGACCTTCGTCCCCAACACGCGGGTGGGCTTCGACATCACGCTGAACGACATCGACAGCACCTACGACGCGCTGTTCATCTCCATCGGCACGTGGAAGGAATCCTGGGTCTACCTGCCGGGCACGGAGTTGAAGGGCGTGATGCACGCGCTGCAATTCCTGGAGGCGCTGTCGAAGAACGAGGAGGTGGCCCTGGGCCGCAAGGTGGTGGTGATCGGCGGCGGGAACGCGGCCATCGACTCGGCGCGCACGGCGCTGCGCAAGGGGTCGGAAGTGACCATCGTCTACCGCCGCGAGCGCAAGGACATGCCGGCCATCGTGGAAGAGACCGACGCCGCCGAAGAAGAGGGCGCCGATTTTGTCTTCCTAGCCACGCCGCACCGCATCGTGGGCGACCGCGACGGACGGGTGAAGGCGCTGGAGGCGGTGAAGACCCGGCTGGGCGAGTTCGACTCCTCCGGGCGGCGCAAGCCGATCGCCACCGAGGAGATCATCCGGCTGGAGTGCGACACGGTGATCCTGGCGGTGGGCGAGACGGTGGACCTGGACTTCGCGCGCGCGTCGGGGTTGAAGATCAAGGAGACGGGCACGATCGAGGTGGACCGCTTCACGCTGGAATCGTCCCGCTCGAAGTTCTACGCCGGCGGGGACGCCATCAGCGGCGCCTCGAACGTGTCCAACGCCATGGGTTACGGCAAGAAGGCCGCGCGCAACATCGACGAACGGCTGATGGGCGTGCGGCGGTGGGAGCGGCTCTGGCCGGAGTTCGACTACGAGCAGGAACCGCCGGAGCAGATCAGCGAATGCGCCCGGCACCGGGTCCGCGAGGTCCCGGCGGCGGTGCGGGTGAATAACTTCGACGAGGCCGTCTACGGCCTGTCCGCGGAGGAGGCGCTGGCGGAAGCCGGCCGGTGCCTGCGCTGCGATATCAAGAAGGCCGACTGAGGAGGAGGAAGCCATGCCGCAGAAGAAGATCTCCATGAGAATCGATGGCGAGCTGGTCTCCGCCCTGGAAGGCCAGACGATCCTGGAAGCCGCGCGCGCGGCCAACAAGTACATCCCGACGCTGTGCTACCTGAAGGGCCTGACGGCCACCGGCGCCTGCCGGGTGTGCATCGTCGAGGTCTCGGGGGTGAACCGGTTGCTGCCTTCCTGCACCACGCCGGTGCAGGACGGGATGTCGGTGACCACGAATTCGCCCAAGCTGAACCGCTACCGCCGCATCGCGGTGGAACTGCTGCTGACCGAGCGCAATCACTATTGCTCGGTCTGCGTTTCCAACGGCAACTGCGAATTACAGACGCTGGCCAAGAACCTGGGCGTCACTTATGCGCGTTATCCGTACACTTACCCGCGGATGGCGGTGGACGTCTCGCACCCGAAGTTTGTGCTGGACCACAACCGCTGCATCCTGTGCACCCGCTGCGTGCGGGTGTGCGCGCAGGTGGAGGGCGCGCACGTCTGGGACGTCGGCTCGCGGGGGATCAAGTCGCTGCTGACCAGCGAGTTGAACCGGCCGTGGGGCGAGTCGCCCAACTGCACCAACTGCGGCAAGTGCGTGCAGGCCTGCCCTACCGGCGCTTTGGCCGAGAAGGGCCGGGCGGTGGAGGAGATGGTCAAGCGCAACGATAACATCAGCCGGCTGGCCGTGCGCCTGCAAGGAGGGAACCGATGAGCAAGATCAAGATCGCCACCGCCTGGCTGGACGGCTGCTCGGGTTGCCACATGTCGGTGCTGGATGTGGACGAGGCCATCGCGGTGGTGGCCGAGAAGGCCGACATCGTGTTCGGGCCCCTGGTGGACGCGCAGGAGTGTCCCGAGGGGGTGGACGTCGCCATCATCGAGGGCGCGGTCTCCAGCCAGGACGACTTGAAGCTGGTGCAGACCATCCGCAAGCGCTCGAAGTTGCTGATCGCGCTGGGGGACTGCGCGGTCAATTCCAACGTGCCCGCCATGCGCAACACCATCCCGGTGAAGCAGCTCCTGGACCGGGTATATGTCAAGGGCGCGACCGCGCAGCCCGGCATCCCCAACGAGGGGGTGCCGCAGCTTCTGCGCAACGCGGTTCCGGTGCACGAGGTCGTCAAGGTCGACCTGCACGTTCCCGGCTGCCCGCCGCCGGCGCCGGCCATCCTGATGGTTCTCACCGAGCTGCTGGCGGGCCGCAAGCCCGACCTGGCGGGGAAGGTGAAATTCGGTTGATCGAGGGAGGCGAACGATGACCAAGAAACTTACCATCCATCATGTGACCCGCATCGAGGGGCACGCCAAGATCTCGATCTACCTGAACGACGAGGGCAAGGTCGCCCGCACGCACCTGCACGTGACCCAGGTGCGGGGATTCGAGAAATTCACCGAAGGGCGCCCCTACTACGAGATGCCGTCGATCACGGCGCGCATCTGCGGTATCTGCCCGGTAAGCCACCTGCTGGCGTCGGTGAAGACCTGCGACGCCATCATGGCGGTGCAGATCCCCGAGACCGCGTTCAAGCTGCGCGAGCTGCTGCATTTCGGGCAGTTCGTCCAGTCCCACGCGCTGAGCTTCTTCCATCTCTCCTCGCCCGACCTGCTGCTGGGCTTCGATTCCGACCCGGCGCAGCGCAACGTGCTGGGGGTACTGGCGAAGCATCCCGAGATCGCCAAGGACGGCATCCTGCTGCGCAAGTTCGGCCAGCAGATCATCGAGCGGCTGGCGAAGGAGCGCATCCATCCTTCCTGGACGGTGCCGGGCGGGGTGAACGCTCCGCTGTCCTCCGAAGCGCGCGACCGCATCCTGCTGGAGCTGCCGCAGGCCAAGGCGGTGGCGCGGCGGGCCATCGCGCTATGGAAGGCGACGGTGGATTCGTTCCCGGAGGAGATCGCCAACTTCGGCAACACGCCCACCATGTACGCCGGGCTGGTCGACGCCAAGGGCAACCTCCAGCTTTACGACGGCTGCCTGCGGTTTGTCGACGCCGACGGGCAGGTGGCCGCCGATCAGGTGGCGCCCAAGAGGTATGCCGACTACATCGGCGAAGCGGCGCTGCCGACCTCGTACCTGAAGGCGCCTTACTATAAGCCGCTGGGGTTTCCCAGCGGAGTGTACCGCGTGGGCCCGCTGGGGCGGCTGAACGCCTGCGACCAATGCGGGACGCCGGAAGCCGACGCCGAGCTGGCCGAGTTCCGCCAGCGCTACGGCCGCATCGTGCAGAGCTCGTTCCATTTTCACTACGCGCGGCTGATCGAGATCATCTACGCGCTGGAGCGGATCGAAGCGCTGCTGGACGACGCCTCCATTCTGGAGACGCACGTCCGCGCCACCGCCGGGGTCAACGCCCTGGAAGGGGTGGGGATGATCGAAGCCCCGCGCGGGACGCTGATCCACCACTACAAGGTGACCGAGCAGGGGGCGATGAAGTGGTCCAACCTGATCGTCGCCACGGGCCACAACAACCTGGCGATGAACCGGTCGGTCGAGCAGGTGGCGCTGCATTTCGTCGACGGCAACAACCTGAAAGAAGGGATGCTGAACCGGGTGCAGGCGGTGGTGCGCGCCTACGACCCGTGCCTGAGCTGCTCGACCCACGCCCTCGGCCAGACGCCGCTGCGGATTGAGCTGGTGGCGGCCGACGGCACCGTGCTGGACGAGATCCACAACTGACGCGGAGGGCCGCGGCGTCTCGAGGCGGCGCGGCCCTTCTACACCGGCGAGGGCGGACGTTGCGGGGTCGCACGACTGTGTTATGTTGGCACGGTAGGCATATCCAGATTGACAGCCGCTCCCTCACAGACCGTCATCTCCGGGGCACAGAACGGATTGCGGTTTAACCGGCAGGAGTGGTCGGGCGCGTTTGGCGACTTGGGCACCGATCTGCCCCTCATCGTGGGGATGGTTCTGGCCGCCCGCCTCGATGCGGCAAGCGTTCTGACCGTCTTTGGGTTGATGCAGATCGGAACGGCGCTGCGTTACCGGATGCCCATGCCGGTCCAACCGCTGAAGGCGATGGCGGCGCTGGTGATCGCACAGAAGCTGCCGGCGAATCTGCTCTACGGCGGTGGCCTGGCGATCGGCATCGGCATGTTGATCCTGACGGTCTCGGGATTGCTGGAGTGGATCAATCGCGTGGTGCCGAAGCCGGTGGTACGCGGCATCCAGTGCGGACTCGGGCTGCAACTGGCGGGTATCGCGCTGAAAGAGTTCGTTCCCTCGGACGGGAGGGCGGGCTGGTGGCTGGCGGGGACGGGTTTCGCGATCGCGCTTCTTCTCATCGGGCGCCGCCGGGTGCCGGCGGCGGTGGTCCTGGTCGCCCTGGGCGCCGCCTACGCCTTTGCCTTCCGACTCGACGGTTCGGCCCTGCTTGGCTCGGTGGGATTCCATCTTCCCGCATGGCATCGGCCGGCTTTGCCGGATGTCTGGGCGGGATTTCTCGTTCTGGCGCTGCCCCAGATTCCGCTTTCGATCACCAACTCCGTGCTGGCCACCCGGCAACTGGCGGAAGACCTGTTTCCCGGCAGACGGATTGCGGCGCGGCAGATCGGGTGGACCTATTCGCTGATGAACCTGATCAACCCCTTTCTGGGCGGGATTCCGACCTGCCACGGATCGGGCGGCATGGCAGGCCATTATGCCTTCGGGGGCAGGACGGGCGGGTCGGTGATCGTTTACGGAATGATGTATGTGGCGCTGGGTCTCTTCTTCGGGCCGGGCTTTCAGACCGTGATCCAGGTCTTCCCGCTGCCCATCCTGGGCGTCCTGCTCCTGTTCGAAGCGATCACGCTGCTGGCCCTGTTGCGCGACCTTGCCGGTGGGAAAGCCGACTTCCTCCTCGCGGTCACGATCGGGGTGGTGGCCAGTTCCGTCCCCTACGGTTACCTGGTGGGGCTGCTTCTCGGCCTGTGCTGCTATCACCTGACGCGGCGGGGTTGGCTACGGTGGGGAGCGTGACGCGCCCCCGCCCCGGAGACGGGCCGCATGGCTGAACCGAACGGTGCTCGGGATCGGGCTGGCATCGAGGCTGAGCGATCTGAGCCACGAAACCGTGACTTCCCTGCTCCCCGGCCTGCTGGCCGCCCGGGGCGCAGCCGCCGCCGCACTGGGCACGATTGAAAGCGTAGCCGATGGGCTTTCCTCGGCCGCCAAGCTGTATGGCGGTTGGTGGAGCGACCGCTTGCGGCGCCGGAAGCCGCTGTGCGCGGCGGGTTACGGGGTGATGG
>CAYOTD010000141.1:0-9607 GCA_964406685.1 uncultured Solibacteraceae bacterium
AGGAAAGTCAGTAAATTCCCATGCCGGGTGTCTCAAAGTGCTTGACACGCGCCGGCTTTGTCCACGTCGCCCGGACGGAAATTGCGGCTGCGGAGATCGACCGCAAGGCCGCAGTAGTGGAGAGAGCCGGCCTTGTGAACGCCGTCCACGCACGCCGTCACGACGCAATCCACGCCCATCTCGGCGCAGACGCGCTCCGCAGCGATGATCGCGAACAGAATTTCAGGCCGCATGCCGGCAACTCGGACTCCCGGTTTGAGCAGCAGCATCAGGCTATTTCCAGCAGTTCGATTTCGACCTCGGCTCGCCCAGGCGACACGGACTGGCTCCATTCACAGTTGAAGCGGACGGTATAGCGGCCCTGCGTCGCCTGGCCGGTCGGATCGTGAGAGAACTTCGGGTTCGTCTCGTAAGGGTCGTAGAAGTAGAACGGCTCGGCGGGGCCGTTCCGGGCTTCGTAGAAACTGCGGAGGGCCTGGAGTTGCGCTGGAGTCAGCCGCTTGGCCAGGTGCCACCGCTTGCGGCTGGTCGCCGCCCGCACGGACCGCTGCGATTCGCCGTTGCGGTATTCGTTGTCGATGACCGGGTACTCCCGCGTGTGAACGAACGCGCGGCATAGGCTCTGCGGCAGCACCGCCACGGGCACAGCATTCTGGACGGAGGCGGGCATAGGTGTGCGGGAACTTACCTAAAAAACAGCATTTCGTTATATGCTCAGGGGAGGTGCGATGGGTCGCCGCTTGCCATATCTATTGCTCCCTGTAATTGCGTTTTGGCACGTCAACGCGCTACCAGCACCTTCAGACAACGCGAAAGACGAACCCCCTTCTGTATACGTCTCAAAGGGCGCTTGCCCATTTGAGGGCTGTGTCTATCGCGACTGGATCGCCAAGCGCAACCTGAGCGTTTATGATCGTCCTGACGGCACCGAGATCATCGACCACCTTCGGCGAGGAGAACGCGTGCATGCTATCACCGGCGAAGTCCAGTGCCGGCCAATGCGCGTCGTCGCCACTCGCGATCACCCCGAGCCCGGGTCGTATGAACCCACCTCGCCTCGGATACGCAAAGGACAGGTCTACTACCTTCTGCACTACATGGGCGAAGGCCAGTGGCGAGTTTGGTTCCGTGGAACAATCACGCTTATCGAGGGCCGCCCTCCTGACGCGCCTCGTCCAGCAGCAAAATGGTGGGCGAAGGTCAAAACTCCGCGGGGCAAGACTGGATGGGTCATTGCAACGGATAACTTCGACGGCCAAGATATGCTTGCGCAGGCTCGGCCCGGTGATTTAGCCGCTGCAATGTAGTTCTTGCAAAATGGCCCTGCGGTTCATGCGGTCACCAAGCCAGGGCTGACCTGAAGCGCCGTCAATTCCCGCCTGCCGGCGTTTGCCTTCATCGCGTTGATCGCGCCTTGGGCCACCACGCGCCCGTTCTGGATGATCACGTTGCCAACCGTTTTCGAATCGATCTGGAGATTCAGCACCGTCGTGCCCAGCCCGGCGCCTGAGGCCACAACGCCGCCCATGGTGTCGAGCGTGGGCAACCCGCCGAGGCCAGGAAGCGCCGTACTGTTCGAGTATCCCGGCGACTGATACAGCGAGCCGCCCGTCTGCACAACATCGAGCGGGTGAACCGTGGCGGGCATGCCTCGGGTCGGCTGCCCCGTGCTCATCGCGTACAACTGGATCAGGTCGCGGACCTGCTGGCTGCGGATCGCCATGTCGAGGTTGCCGCCGAAGGCCTGCTTGGCGGTGTCCACAATCTGCTTGAGCAACCCCTTGTCGGAGATGTCGACGCCGTACAGCGCCTTGATCTTCTCGCGCGCCTTCTCCTCGGCACTCTTCACGAACAGGCGCACCAGGCCGGCGACGAACCCGATGCCCGCGCCGATGGCCGCGCCCACCGGCCCGCCGAATTTCGTGCCGATCATCGCGCCGCCCGCCGTAGTCATGGCCACACCAGACCAACCGCCGCGCCGCAGTCCTTCGAGCGCGAGAATGCTCCCGCCGGCCAGCATCGCGCCGCCCTGCCAGCCCCCGACACCGCGCGCATCGGCGATCTTGGTCATGTTTCCCATCTCGTCCACGCGCCAGCGTTCCGGACGGAAACCGATGTTGCCGAGGTTCGTGAGCCAGTTCTTGTAGCCCGCGCCCACCCCCGCCCAGCTCCAACCGCCGCCACCAGGCGCACCACCTCCGGACGGCATAAACGGAGGCGTGCCCCAACCGCCAAGCGATCCGCCAGGGAGCGGCCCGCCGCCGCCGAAGATCCCGATGCCGCCCAGTACGGAGGCCCATCCGCCGCCAGCGGGCGCGCCGGCCGGAGCGTACCCGCGTCCGCCGAACAGCCCCATCAGCATGCGCGCGACCTGGGAGGTCACGACTTCCTTGATCGCCGTCAACATGGCCGTCTTGAACGCGTTGCCGATTGCCGACCACACCGACTGCGACTTCGACACGAGCGCGTCGAACACGCCTTCAGCCTGCCGCTTCAGCGAGTCGAAGATCTTCTGGTTGTGGTCGCGGATGATCCCGGCGGTCCGGTTGGCCGCGTTCTGTCGCGCTGCGTCGATCGCGGCATCTGTTGCCTCCTGGTTGGCCTGCCGGACCTCTTCCCGTTGCTGCGTGTACTCGGCGATGCGCCGCTGGATTTCCTCGGCCCGGTAGACGAGCCGCTTCATCTCCAGCTCGTAGTCAAGCACCCGCTGCGAGGTTTCGAGATCAAACAGGCGCTGCCGAATCTCGTGGACGCGCTCCAGGTAGTCGATCTCGATCTGCGCCTTCTGCTGCTCGACCCAGACCTTCTGCTCGAGCGTCTGCGCGTCGTAGTCCTCCAGCGTCCGGAGGAGCGCATCGCGTTCCACACCCGCACGTTCCTGTTCGATCTGGAGCAGCTCCTTTACGTGCTCGAGGTTCTGGCGGGCGATCTCCTCGTTGTAACGGAGCCGCGCCTGGAACAGTTCGGCCTCCCACGCCATGCGCTGCTGGCGCGCCTCGTCTTCGCCCTTGAGATAGTCATTGAGCGCCTCGCGGTTGTCCTTCTGGAACTTCGTCTTGAACGCCTCCCACTTCGCGGACAGTTCGTCGATGACAGCATTCCATGCGTTCGCGGTCAGCGCGACGCGCTTGCCGTCGTCCATCGTGGTCCACTTCTCGATCCTGGCGTTCATCTCGGCGATCTCGCCCGCAAAGCCGGGCATGGCCTTCGCGCGCGCCTGCGCCGCGGATTGGATCGCGTCCTGCTCGACCTTGGCCTGGAACTCTCGAATCTCCTTCGCGCGCTTCAGACGGGCGATTTCGGCCTCGGTGTCCTCTGTGGCACCCCGAACCGTGATCCTCGGGCCCGCGTACTGCCAGGGGGATTCGTCCTCGAGGCCAGGAATGCTTCGCCGGTCGAGCACCAGATCGCGGATCTCGTCCTCCTGCATCCCGCGCTTCTTCAGGTCGTCGATCTTGAGCTTGCCGCTGAGCAGGTCCTGCCGGAGCGCCTTCCGCTCCATGTCCTTGAAGCGCTCCTCCATCTGCTCCTTCATGTCGGAGTACTGCTTCCAGACGATTGCTCCGCCAGCAGCCACGCCAGTGATCAGAAGCGCCATGGGATTGCCGGCCATGGCGAGGCGACCGGCTTGCAACGCCAGAGTGAGGTCGCGCACGGCCTTGGCAACGCCCCCGATCATCGTCACCAGCTTGTATGTCGCCAGCGCGCCACCGACCATCAGAACCATCTGGGCGAACTTCTCCAGCAGCCCGATGTTGCCGCCGAGCCACTTCACCAGATCGCGCAGCGCGGCGATGATCGCGCGGAACTCGTCCACGAATTGCTCGCCGATCTCCTTCCTGAGGTCGCGGAGCTCCTGCTGGAGCCGCGACATTTGCGACTCGGCAGTGCCCGCCGCGGCTGCCGCCGATCCCTGGATGGCCGCGCCGGCCTTCATCACCGCGTTGTAGCGGAGCTGAACTTTTTCGTTCTCCGCAAGCGTTCGACCGAGTCTCAGTTCGGCCAGTTCGATCTCTTTGTCGAACTGCACCTTGATGCCGAGTTGCTTGAGGGCACGCTCGTTGCCCATCTCGATCGAGCGCAGGATGCCTTCGAGCGCCTCGGGCGCCGACAGGTTCTCATCGAGCACCGCCGCATCTTTCGCCAGCTTCGCCAGACCCACGGCTTTCGACAGTTCGAGATCGGCCACGATCAGCCGGTTGATCGTACGGATGGCCGCCTCGTCCTCGAAGCCAACATCCTGCACCGCCTTGGCCGCCGCTCTTGCCGCTTCCGCGGAGACGCCGTGAGCCTTCGCGAGCGCCAGGTTCGCGAGTTGCAGCCGCTCGACGTGCGCTGCGTCCTTCACCGCATCGATGGTGAACTCTTTCGCCCACCGGAGTGCGGTCTTAATCGCGTCCGCGAGCAGGTTGCCGGCCGTGGCGCCTTTCACCATCGACGCGGTCATCCCGTCGATGCCTTGCGAGACGCCGCGCGCGGCTTTCGTGGCCGTTGCCTCGATATTCGACAGGTTGGTGTTGACGCTCTTGATGGACTGGTTCGCCTTATCGACGTCGATGGTGACGACCAGCTCGAGCTTGTTATCGGCCATGGGAATTGATCCGCTCTTGCTCCAGCCGCTCGCGTTCCTCTTCGAGGATCAACATCGTGTAGAACTCGTCGGCTCGTATCTCGCCGAGCGAGACCCGGACGCCCAGCTTCAGCGCCGCCCGGAGATCGAGCGCGCGTCGGATGAGCAGACCCCTCTCGCTCGACTGCGCCGCATCGAGTCTGTCCAACGGGCAATGGTCGCAGCGGCCGCCGTCCTCCGGCGCATCGTGACATAGGCGCGGATCGCAGAGTTCCTCGCGCCGCAGGGCCCAGTGCACCAGGAAGCGGAGGGACGGCCGCTCCGGCCACTCCCCGTTCAGAAGTTTGGGTCTCGGTCCTCCTGGAAGCCGGCATCGAGCGCGTCGATGGCGGCCTTGACCGCCACAGCCTGGTGGATGATCGGGACCTCGCCGGCGTAGCCCTCGGCCGCCCGCGCAAGCTTCCTGTAGAGCGCGCCCGCGGCCGCCAGGTTGATTGTCAGCTCCTGCTTGTTGAACGGCAGATCCAGAATGCGCGCGAACGCGCGGCGGTACTCGAAGACGTCCTTTGCCGAGGGCATTGCGAGCACGTGCATGACCGTGCCGCCGAGCACCCGGAGCGTGATGCGGAAGGAGTCGCCGGTCTGGAGGACGTCGTCCACCTCGGCCTGACTCAACTGCTCGATGATGCGGCTCGCCTCGAAGGGGTCAACCTCGACCGGGTCCTGCTCCTCGGTGCGGATCTTCGCCAGCAAGGCGGCGTCCACGTCTTCGGAGTTCGGAATCACGGTTTCCGAGATGCCGCGCCCGAGCTGCTTGATGATCACCTTCCGCCGGCGCTGGCGCTCGGTCCAGTCGTCATCGGAGGGGAAGCGCAGGCGAACCGTCTTCACGCCTTCCGGGGTCCGCAGGTTCATTGTGATGGGTTTGGTTGCGTCAAACATGAGGTGCTCCTACTGACCGATGTTGTCCACGCCGCACTTGGCGACAGCCGAGACGATGCCGTTGGCCGCGTCGTACATCGGCAGGCACTCGACCGCGACGGTCACGATGCCGTCGGTCTCCCCAACCTCGGCCGTCGCGAAGGAGACCTTGTGCCAGGTGATCTCAAGCGAGTTGTTCGGGTCGTAGGTGAGCGACAGCACCGCCGTGCCGGTGGACTGGTTCTTGAGTTTCGCGAGTTCCGTCGAGCCGCTCTCGAAGCGCGCGGTGAAGCGCAGCGTGCCCTGCCGGTTGCCGAACTCCAGGCGCCCGCGGATCGCGCCTGAGGTGGCATCGGCGGCCGTCTGAAAGCCCGAGCCGGGATAAAAGCCGGCGTCCATGCGGACGTTGTTCCTCCAGCCCGTCTCGAGCGAGACGATGTTCTTGTTCGAGACGTAGTTGACGCCGTTGATCGTGAGCGCGAGCGACGCCGAGGGCAGCAGTTTCTCGACCGTCGCCGCCGGCATGGTGATCGCGGAAGGCTCAACAACCTTGCCGGATCCGGCGAACTCGATGGTGATCTTGCTGTTCGCGCGGCCCGGCCCACTGCCGATGCTGATGGTCCAGCCCTCAACCACGCAGCCGACGGCCATCCGGTCGAGCACGACGCCGGCGCCCGGGCGGATCTGCTCGACGAAAGAGAAGTAGGGCAACTCGGCCGCGTCGCCGTTCGCCGGCATGAGCGGCGTGCAGGTGTAGGTGAAGTTCGGAGTGGCGCCGCTCTTCACCACCTTGCCCAGGCCGAATGCCATCGCCCAGGCCGCGATTTCGGCGCCCAGGTACTTTTCGAGCGTGCCCGAGATGTCCCAGGAGGTCTGGAAGGACTGCGTGGGAAACTCATGGCCCTTACCAAACTCCTCGGCGTCGTTTTCGGTGTTGAGCTTCGGGTTGGCGAGCGCGGCGTTGAGCTTGCCGAAACGCCACATCTCGGCGCCCGTGTTCGGGGTCGCGATGTCGGTCTGCTTCTGTTTGCCGAAACAGATGAGAACCTCTTGCAGTCTAGTCGTGGACATCTTCCTTCACCTCCGGTTCGGGCGGCGCGCACTGCGACCAGCCCGCTACTAGCAGCGGGACGAGAACGGCGGGCGTCGCCTCGACTTCCTTTGGCTCGCCCTCGCCCCATGGCGGCCGGAGCCACACAGTATTGCGTTCACTCATCGCCAATCTCCGTAAACGTGATGGGAACCTCGAAATAGTCCAGACCTTCCGCGTCGGTCTGCCGCTGGATCAGCGGCAGGTCCATCGGATAGCAGGAAGGGTGGACCGTGGCGTTCAGCATCGGCACTTCGGATCCCGCCGGCATGCCTTTGGTGATCAGCCGGAACAGCCGGTAGTACGCGGCCGACGGATCAGATTCATTTGTCTCGCGCGCCCGCAGGTAGAGCGTGACCTGGTGCTTCCAGACGTCCACGCTGCCGAAGATGCCGGGTGCGGTGCCTTGCCACACCGCCATCACCGCCGGCGCCGGCATGTTGTGGATCGCCTGCGCCAGGCTTGACCTCTTCGGATAGTGGTCGTGGTAGGCGTAGATGCGCTCCGGATCGCCCTCCATCTCGGCGACGAGATCCGGAATCGCCCGCAGCATCGCGACCAGGTTGTCCACCAGTTCTGCCGGGTTGATCAACGCTGCCTGCCTCCGAGCACACGTTCAAACAGAAGGGTGCTCTTCATTTCGTTGAGCACCCGCCGCGCCGCTTCGAGCACGGCGGCCTTGTTCTTCGGCGAGAAGACCACCCAGGGCTCGATCTTCTGGTTGACCCACGCCTTCATGCGGTCCTTGCGGGTTGAGAGGCCCGCCCGCGCGCGGTTCTCGCTGACCGTGCGGACCATGAAGTTGCGGAGCATGTCGCCGGTGAAGGCCAGGTTCCGGCGGTTGCCCTTGCCCAGTCTGGTCTTGCGAATGGCGTAGCGCTTGGTAAGCGGCTTGGCCGGAGCGTCTGACGGCCCGAGCGCGGCGCCCACGCGGTTCTTCACCGCCGCCACGCCGACGTTGCCGATCTTGAACATCTGATGCTGCTTGAAGTTCAGCCGGTCGAGCCGGATCTGTTTCTTCTCCCAGATGCGGACGGAAGCCATGCGTCACGCCTGCCGCAGCCGAAGCACGAGGCCACCGCCGTGGTCGGCCTCGACGTCAAACACCTTGTAGGTGACGCCGTCGACGGTGACCTCGTCCCCTCGTTGGGGCGGTGTGCTCAGCGCGGCCGCGCGAATGAACATGACCGCGTACACACCTGGCGCGCTGTCCTCGGCTTCGCGCGCAGCCTCGAACACCGCCCGGACGGTGGCTTGCCCGCCGGCCTGCGGCAGAAACGTGACGTCCCTGCCGAAGGCACGCAGGCAAGCCTCGTCCATCCGGCCGATCGCGTCGGTGAACGCCATCAGGAGAGGAAGGCGCCGTTCAAACGCACGCGGCCCGTTGCGTCGCCATCGGCCGCAGCCCTCACGGCCACGCCGATCAGCTTGTTGGTGCCGACCGTCTTCGTCACCCGCTTGGCGGTGTCGTCCCAGTAAATGAGAGTGCCCTGAGAGAAGCCCGTGCCGGCGCCCGTCTCGCGCACCAGGTCGAACACGCCGGCCACCTGGAACTCGCCCTCTTCGCCGTTGGCGTAGTCGTTCGCCGCTACGCCGAAAATCGAGCCGACCAGCGCGCCACCTCCCGAGCTCACCGCATACGGCGCGGTGAGCGTCAGCGTCTCACCCTTCTGCACGTAGTTCTTCATCGTTCAGTCCTCCTGATCAAGCACCCGCGTTCTTCTGCATGCCGCGCCAGTCGATCGCCTTGGCCCCGAAGTCGAGCCGCGCTTTGATCTCGACCCCATCGACGTCGAAGCCCTGCCGCGTCTCGATGTACACGCCGTCCTGGCCTTCCAGATACGCGTACTCGACCGTGTCGATCTGATCCGGCGAGGCGAACAGGTACCAGGCCGTGGCGCTCGCGGCATCGAGACGCGGTTCGGCAATCGGCGTCAGCGCCCGGATGTACTCCGGCACCACGTTGGCTGACTGCGCCGGAGCCAGGTTCGATGCGATCAATTGGAATGCGGTGAGCTGCAAGGCGACCGGCACGGCGAGATACCGCGCCTGCACGTTCAGCGTCGTGATGCCGTCGAGGCCCTTCTGCTTGGCCATCGCCGCCATGCCCGAGCCGAGTCCGGCCAGCGCCAGCGCGCTCCCCGCACCCGAGTTCAGGTTCGCGTGGTTGGCATGGAACAGCGCCACGCCGTCGCCCATCGCCGGGTTCGAGGTGATGATGCCCCAAACGGTGTCGCTCTCAAGCGTCGCCGCCGCCACGCCGAAGCCGGCCGGAATACGGGTGAACGCGCCCAGGTCGTCGTTGATGATCACCTGCCGGGTGATCGAGACGATCCGGCCATAGGTCGCGAGCTTGTAGGTCTCCTTCGATTCGCCGATCGAGCCATGGGTGAACTCGCCCTTCTCGTTCACCTTCTGGAGGCTCGGCGCCTCGCCCAACTGCACGGCGTTGATGTTTTTGAAATCGACCGCCGAGCGCCGGCGCGAGAACGGCAGGAACGTGCGCGGGTAGGCCTCGTAGGCCTGGCGCAAGGTCTTGTTAGCGACGTCGGCGAGGATCGCCGGGAAATCCGAGGTCGAAAGCGCGAGCTTGGCGATCTCGTGGCGCGGCATGCGGCGCGTGCGCGTGCCGGAGGCCTCGAGACACTCCCGCGCCAGATCAAGCAGCGTCTGTCCGGCCCAGTCGCGGCCGAGGTCATCCTTCAAGGGGAAGACTCCCGGGTCGTACCGGTGCAGCAGCGCTGCCGTAATCCCCGCCCGGCGCGTGTCGGCTTCGTCGCGCGTGACCACGCCGGCCGCGCTGCGGATCGGCGCCGCTTCGCTCCGTTTGGCGAGTTCGTCGAGCGCCACCTTGCGGAAGTCCTCGACCGAGGTGCCCGCTTCGACGTGTTGCGCAACAAGCCGCTCGTCGAGGCCGGCCGCCCGGCCGATTCTCCCGATCTCCTGGATGCGCGTGCGTTCGGCCTGCGCCGCGGCCGCGCGCACCGCAACCACGGTGGTTTATACACGCGCTTGGCCGCCCCCGT
>CAYOTD010000142.1:0-9549 GCA_964406685.1 uncultured Solibacteraceae bacterium
GGGACGCTCGGCGACAGCGCCATCGCGCCTCCGCCGGGAACCTGCACGGTCTACACGCTGCCCGAGCCGGGGGACAGCCTGGTGCTGGAACCGGAGCCGGTCGAATACCGCCAACCCCTGGACGCGGGCCCCGCGCTCAGCGTCTCCGGCCCCAAGGGGCAGAAGTACCTGTTCCGCGGCCTGTACGGAGGATACGAAGCGTCGCTGGGGAGCGGCACCGCCGGCTCTCCCGAGTACCTGTCGCCGGGAGAGTACAGCGTGGACAACGGCAGCGGAGGAGCCGGACTGGGGCCGTTGCAGGCCAGGCTCACGATACCGCCTCCGCTGAACTGGACCAACGAGACCGAGATCGGCGACATCCCGCGGACGGCGGATCTGACCGTGACCTGGAGCGGCGGAGACGCGGAGCGCGAATTCGTGCTGATCGCGGGCGTGTCGGTGAACACCGCCACCAGGGCGCAGGCTTCCTTCGTGTGCAGCGAGCGGGTGACGGCCGGCCGGTTCACCGTTCCGGCCTCGGTCCTGTCGAGCCTGCCAGTGAGCAGCGAGTGGACCGGCGCCGGAGTGCCCTCGGTTCTGACCGTCACATCCCTGCCCTTGCCGGCGCGCATGACGTTCACCGCTGGGGGGCTGGATCTGGGGCTGTTCCGCTATCTCAACGTCCGGGGGAAGACCGTTCGTTACCGCGAGGCGAGCACGGCCTGGCCGGCCGCCTCCTGGAATCGCGTCGAGTCCCTCGAAAAGGCCGGCTGGTCGCGCGAGCGGCTGGATATCGCGCGGGCGTTTGCCGGCTACATCGGTTCGGCGGCGGTGATGATCGTCGAAGGGGGGCTGGTGGTGGACGAGTGGGGAGAAACGGCCACGCGCTACTGGCTCCACTCGGCCCGCAAGAGCGTTCTGAGCGCGCTGTACGGCGCCCCGGTCCAGGAGGGCCTCATCCGGCTGGACGAGACCATGGGCGAACTCGGCATCGACGACAACCCGCCCTCCCTCACGCCCGAGGAGAAGCAGGCCACGGTGCGTCAACTGCTCCAGGCGCGCTCCGGCGTCTATCATGCCGCCCTCGCCGAGTCCGCCGGCATGGCGGCCGCGCGGCCCGCGCGGGGCAGTCATCCGCCGGGCACGTTCTGGTACTACAACAACTGGGATTTCAACGTCCTGGGCACGATCTTCGAGCGGAAAACCGGGCGCGGGATCTTCGAGGAAGTGAAGCGCCGCCTGGCCGACCCTCTCCAGATGGAAGACTTCCGGCTGGAAGACGGCTACTACATGCGCGGGGCGGAGTCGATTCATCCCGCCTATCCCATGAGATTCACGGCGCGGGACATGGCGCGCTTCGGCCTGCTCTGTTTGCGGCAGGGGCAATGGCGCGGGCAACAGATTATCCCCCGGGACTGGCTGCGGGAAAGCACGACATCGTATTCCGACGCCGGCGAAGCGGGCGGCTACGGCTACATGTGGTGGGTCGCCGTCGATGGCAGGCACTTGCCCGGGATGACGATGGACGACGGCGCCTTTTCCGCCCGCGGCGCTTACGGCCAGTACGTTGTGGTTATCCCCGCGCGCGACCTCGTTGTGGTGCACCGGGTGAACAGCGACGTGGAGGGGAATGAGGTTACCTCCTCGGAGTTCGGCCGGCTGTTGCGGATGATCCTGGAGGCCAAGGTGGGAGGAGCGTGAACCCTCGATTGGGATTCCTGTTGGTTCTGGCGTCCGGGATGTGGGCGCAACCGGCCGCGGAGGTGCGAGGCCGGGTTGTCGACGCGGCCACCGGCGAGGGGCTGGAGAGGGTCCGGGTGGAGTTGGCGGACACTCCGCACCGGGTCGAGAGCGGTCCGGACGGCCGCTTCCAGTTTCCGCCATTGCCGCCCGGCGAGTATGCGCTTCGCGTGGGCACCGTCGGTTATCACGTCGAGAAGAAGTCCTTCCGGCTGGATACCGGAGCCGGTCAGGAGTTCGAGGTCATCCTCACACCCTCCTCGCTGACCCTCGGGGGCAATGAAGCCCGCAACCTGGCGTCGATCCTGGCCGAAGGCCCGCTGGGCCGCGGCGAGAAAGGATCGTGGCTGGCCTCCGCGCGGAAGAGCTATCTCCAGTACATCGTCTCCGTGGTTTCCGACGATCCCTCGTTCGCTTTCGGCTTCACGGACATGCAAGGGCACGTGAACTACGAGGTGAAACCCGGCCACCAGGTGAGCCTCCGGGTGGTGGATGGCTTCTCGGGGCTGGACCGTCACGTAGAGAAGAGGGTCATCGGATTGAACTCGTTCGCCTTCAGCCACTATCGGTCGACGCTGCTGCAGGCGGCCTGGCGCGCGGCTCCCGGGCGCCGGCTCGTGGCGACAAACCGCCTGGCTTGGCTGCGGGAACGATTCCGGGGCGACAATCCGAACCGGCTGCCGCTGGGAGGGTCCGCCCATGGAGAGTGGGTGTAGACCGCCGACAGTTCCTTGGGCTGGAAGGCGGCGGCGCCCCTCGATTTCGGTTTTGGAGTGCGGCGTATCCGCGACGATGGGCAATTCTGGAGCTTCTACTACACCAGCCCGAACACGCTGGCGCGCGCGACCGAGGACCGCTTCCGCGGCACCGGGGTGCGGAAGGGCGGCTACCTGCAACAGTCGCTGAACCTGGTGCAGGAGCGTGTCCGCGCCGTCTTTGGCGGGCGCTGGGACCGGCACAGCGTCAACCAGGTGGCCGTAGTGAGCCCTTTCACCTCGCTGGCGCTGGCGCCGCGGAGAGGGACCGAGCTGCGCCTGGCGTGGGGACAGTACGCCCAGTTTCCCGGGGTGAGCCAGTTCTACTCCTGAGTGGGCCGGACCGCGCTACAGCCCGAGCGCGCCATCCACAATGAAGCGGGCGTAGAGCAACGGCTGGGAGAACGGTCGCGGCTACGCCTGGAGTTCTACAACCGCCAGGACCGCGACCTGCTGTTCCGCTCTTGGGCCGAGCCCCGGCCGCTCGATGGGCGGGTTTTCGAAGGGCTGGTCACCGCCGGAATTCGCAACCGGCTGCGAGGCTATGCGCGCGGGAGGCAGATTCTGCTGGAGCGTCGCAGCGCCAACGGCTTCACGGGCTGGGTTTCGTATGTCTTTGGGCGGGCCAGGCTGCACGATCCGGCCACCGGACTCTGGTTCGATGCCGACCAGGACCAACGCCACACCGTGAACATCTTCGGAGACCGGCGAATCCGGCCGACGGTTCATCTCAGCATGAAGTGGGTTTACGCATCGGGCTTCCCGGTCCCCGGCTTCCTGCGGGAGGCCACGCGTGGGAAAGACTCCATTTACTATCTCGCAATCACGCCTGGCGGCGGCTACATCCGGAGCGGTTCGGGGGCGGCGGCGGTAAAAGCCGCCGGGGGCGGCATCTGGGCGCCGGGTTGCTGGAAGCGCACCGAGACCAGTTTCGAGACGCCCGGCTCCTGCATGGTGACGCCGTAGAGGGCCTGCGCCGCTTCCATGGTCCGCTTGGCGTGGGTGATGACGATGAACTGCGTGCCGCAGGACATCTGCCGCAGCAGGCGCGTCAGCCGCTCGATATTGGGTTCGTCCAGCGGCGCGTCTACCTCGTCCAGAATGCAGAACGGGCTGGGCTGGTACTGGAACGTCGCCATCAGCAACGAGAGAGCCGTCAGCGCCTTCTCGCCGCCCGACAGCAGCAGCACGTTTTGTAGCCGCTTGCCCGGCGGCTGGGCCACGATGTCGATGCCGGATTCGGCCAGGTTGGTCTCGTCGGTCAGCCGCATCTCGCCCGTACCGCCGCCGAACAGCGTGCGGAACAGCTCGCGGAAGTTCGTGTTGATGGCCTCGAAGGCCTCGGTGAACCGCTTGCGCGATTCGACGTCGATGTCCTGGATGGCTTTCTCGGTGTCGCGGATCGAGTCGATCAGGTCCTGCCGCTGCGTGTTGAGGAAGTCGTAGCGCTGCTGCGCCTCCTGGTACTCTTCCAGGGCCTGTGGATTCACCGGGCCCAGCGCCTCGATACGGTTGCGCACCTCTTCGTAGCGCGCCTCGGCCTCGGCCAGGGCATCCTCGTCGAGCACGGTCTCCTCGCCCGCGGTCAGCTCCTCGATGGAGGCGTTCAGCTCCTTGCGGCAGGTCTCTTCGAGGTACTTGATCTCGGCCTGGCGCTTCACCAGGTCGAGTTCGACCTGCGCCCGCCGCTCCTGGGCGGCCTGGTGGTCCAGGCGCGTCTGGCGAAGGCCGTCATCGATCGCTGCCAGCCCGGCGCGCTCTTCCTGCTCGCGCGCCTCCATTTCGCCGACGCCCGTCTCGGCTTCGGCGATCTGGCCGGCGAGAGCCGCCGACCGCTCGTCCAACTCGATGTTGTCGGCCAGCAGCCGCGCCCGGTCCACGCCCAGCCGCTCCATCTCGGCCGCCAGGTCGCGCCGGCGGTTGCCCAGATCGTTGATCTGCGATTGCAGCCGGGACTGCGCCGCGTGGGCGGAGCGCCGCCGCTCCTCGAGGCCGGCCAGTTCCGCGCGCAGGGCCGAGTGCTCTTCGTTGCAGTGCGCCATCTGGCCCTGCAACCGGTCGAGCTCGGCGCGCGCACCTTCCAGGTCGCGTTCGCGGCTCAGACGAGCCTGTTCCTTTTCGGCCACGCGGGTGGTGAACTGCTCGCGCTCGACCCCGGCGCGTTCGATGTCCTTGTGCAGCCGGTCGAGCTCCTGGCGCGCCACCGACAGCCGCGAGCCGGCGCGGTTCAACTCTTCGTTGGTCTTGCGCAGCTCGTGGTCCAGCGCGACCGCTTCCTTCTCCCGGCTCTGCTGCAAGCCGCGCAGCCGTTCCTGGTCTTCGGAAAGGACGGCGATCTCGCGCTCCAGATCCTCCAGGCGCGCGGCCGTCGCCTCCAGTTCGGACTGCCGGGCCGCCACCTGTCCGATCAGCTCGCGCAACTCGCGCTTGAGCCCCAACGGGCCAGCGCCGGTCTTCTTGCCGCCGCTGACGGCGTGGCCGTGATAGCAGACGCCGTCGGCCAGCAGGAAATAGACATCCGGATACTGAAGCGCGAGGCGCTGCGCGGCGGCGCGGTCCTCGGCCAGGAAGCAGCGCGCCAGGCGCGGCAACAGCTCAGCCGGCGCGTTGGTCAGCCCGTTGGTCATCCGCAGGACGTCGCTCAGGCGGGCCGCAATGCCGGTCTCGGGGCCGATGGCGGGCTCCGTGTGGGCGCCCGCGGGGATGGCCGAGCCGGGCTCGGGGTGAACCAGGAAGGTCGCGCGCCCGTCCAGATCCGACCGCAGCAGGCCGATGCCGCGGTCGGCTTCGTTCCAGTTGTCCACGATCACGTATTCGAGCTCCTCGTGCAGGAACTCCTCGGCCGCCCGTTCATAGGCCGGGTCGACCTCGACGAAGTCGGCCAGCACGCCGATGGGCTTCAGATCCTGGGCTTGGCCGCGTTCGATAGCGGTGAACAGCCGCTTGACCGACTCGGTGGTGTAGGCGCGATGGGAAAGGATCTCTTCGAGCGAATCGCGGCGCGCCTTGATGCGCGAGAAGGCCTGCCGCATCTCGTCCATCTTGCGCCGCGTCTCGCCCAGCCGGGACCGCCGCGTGGCGAGTTCCTCTTCCACGGTGCGGCGCTGGCCGGCGATCGATTCCAGCTCCTTCTGCCGCTCGGCAACCCGCGCCGAGATCTCTTCGCGGCTTTTCGAGAGCCGCTCGACGTCGCCCGAAGCCGCCTGCTCGTCTCGCTCCAGCCGCGCCGTGTCGCGGCCCACCCCGGCCAGGTACTCGTCGATCTTAGCGAGCTGGTTCTTGAGGCTCGACGCCTCGCCCAGCAACCGCAGCACGTCGGCGCGGGCGGCTTCCAGCGCCTGCTCCCGCCCGCGCAGGGCGCCCTGCAACGTGTCGCGCTCCTCGTTCTTGAGGGCCAGGCGCCGGCGGGCCTCCTCGGCCTTGGTCTCCAGTTCCTCGATGGCGCGGGCGGCGGCGGCGAATTCCTGCTGCTGCGCTTCCCAGCGGCGGTCGAGTTCCTGGGTTTCGGTTTCGCCCTGGGCCAGGCGCTGCTCGATCCCGGCGATCTGGCGGGCCTGCGATTCGAGGCGCCCGCGCGCCCGTTCGGCTTCCAGGCGCAGGCCGGCCAGCCGTGCGCGGGCTTGGGTCAGATCGGTCTCGGTCTTGAAGCACTGCTCCTGGAGGCGCGCCTGTTCGGCTTCCTTCTCCTTCAACTGGCCGGCGAGTTGCTGCACCTCGGCGGTGGCGAGGTTCAGATCCAGCGCCGTCTTGGCGGCGTCGCGCTCCAACATGCGGTAACGGCCGGTGAGCGAGCGGCGCAGGTGGCCCTGCATCTCGGTCTTCAGCTCCGTGTAGCGGCGCGCCTTGGAGGCCTGGCGCTTGAGCGAGTTCACCTGCCGGCCGACCTCCTCCAGGATGTCGAACACGCGCGTCAAGTTTTGCTTGGCGCCTTCCAGCTTGGCTTCGGCCAGCCGGCGGCGGGCCTTGAACTTGGTGATGCCGGCGGCCTCCTCGATGACCGAGCGGCGGTCCTGCGGCTTGGAGCTGAGAATCTGGCCGATGCGGCCCTGCTCGATGATGGCGTAGGATTCCGGCCCCAGGCCCGTCCCCATGAAGATGTCCTGGATGTCGCGGAGGCGGGCCTGCTTTCCGTCAATGAGGTATTCGCTGTCGCCGGAGCGGAACAGCCGGCGGGTGATGGTGATCTCCTGCGGTGGTGCGTCTTTGGAATGGCCGTTGGATCCGTTGGAACCGTTGCCGGAGGCCGCCGTCTGATCGCGGTGATTGGGGTCCACCAGGGTCATCGTCACCGAGGCCATGCCCAGCGGCTTGCGGTCGCGGGTGCCGGCGAAGATTACGTCCTCCATGCGGCTTCCGCGCAGGCTCTTGGCCGACTGCTCGCCGAGCACCCAACTGATGGCGTCGCTCAGGTTCGATTTGCCGCAGCCGTTCGGACCCACCACGGCCGCGATGCCTTCCCCGTGGAAGCGCATCTCGGTCCGGTCGCAAAACGACTTAAATCCCTGGATTTCAACGCGCTTGAGTTTCAGCAAGTGGCGTTCCCCTTGTCAAACAGATCTGGTCTCCGACGCGGGCTCAACAGAGCGCGTCGGCTCGGGGGATTGATTCCATACTACGCGCAGCCGGGGAAAAAGTAAAGGAGGTACACCACTGAGGGATGGGGTAGGCGTTCCGGGGCACCGACATGTAGTATGCGAGTTCCCGAACCTTTCGCATTTGACAAGTGGGAACCCGAGTCGGCCTACATTCGTAGAGTCCCAACTACCGGGTGGCCCGCCACCCGGAGCGCCAGTTCCCGGAGTGTTTGGACTTCGCTTTCGCTGACGACGTATCCTGGGCGGACCGTCTTCGCTATGCCTCAGATAGCGACGACAGCGACTTCGCGGCCGGAAGCCCTGACGAGCCGTTCTATGTCACCTGGGTCGCTGGTGAGAATCGTAGCTTTTTGCCGAAGGGCTGTCGTCACCACAACGGCGTCAACGACATCCGCCGTCTTGGCCATGCCTAACAGCCGCCCGGCTTCGTGCGCCTCGGTCTCGCCAAGAGGAACGACCACGCAGCCAGTCAAGAAGCGCCGGAGTTGGGCTTGTTGTGGGGACCGGCTGACCTGGGCGATCACGGGCGCGGGAACCCATGGGACAACGCCAAGTTCCAAGCGGGCTTTGTGTTCAGCCCACGCCCGCCGCTCGTTTCTATCGGCGGCCACCAGAACGGCGGCGTCGTAGACGACGGTGTTCATGCCGAGCGCCGGATCGTTTGCGGTGTGCGGATCTGAGCCCGCACGCCGCGGCGGGCTTCATCCATCTCTTCTGCCGTGAAGCGTCCGTGCTGTTTCTCCCACTGCGCTACCGCCGCCAAACCAGCCCGCCGCCGCAGTGCCTCGCGCGCCGCGGCGGTCATCCAGGCAGAGACGCTCACCCCGTCGCGGGCGGCCGCCGCAAGGATGTTCTTGTGGACATCAGGGTCTACCGTGATGGCCAGCTTCGGTGACGGGTTGCCGCGCGGCATGTAAAGTATCCTACCACAATATGATACCACGCGAAGGCCACAACGGATGGCGAAGAGGCACTCGGGAAAGCGGGGGCGGCGCGCGCCCAAGACAGTGTTGCGGCTGCCTGACCTGGCACAGGCATTCGATCTGCCGTGAACGACCGGGGCGGCATCGAGCCCGAGGACTGAGTTGCCCGGTACCACGTCCGGGTGACCGACGAGGAACTCGAAGCCTCCTGGAACCCCGTTTGTGAGAATCAGCCGCGCGGCGCGATGGCTTCCGCCAACGGTACGGTGTACACATCTCAGGTGCGGCGATTCTCTCGAGGATCTCGATAGCCGTTGGGCTTTCTCGCGCCGCTCGCCACCAACTCATTGAATAGCGCCCAGGCTCGCCTTCTTGCGCGCTCAGCAAGGTTCAGCGCTCTGACCGTTGCCCTCTGTGGGACGAGTCCCCGCTGAACGAGTGTCCCAAGGTGATTCATGCGCAAGCAACTCTCAGCCCACCGCGTCAGGACCTCTCTCGGGATCCGAATGTCATCATCCGACTGCACAACTTGGAAGGTAGCGAAAATCGGTAAGTACAGCAACCACCCTCCACTCGGCGGCAGTTCCGGTGTTGGGGTGAGGTGTTCGCAGATTGGTCCGGAAACACCTACAGCTACTCGAACCAGACCTCGTCTCCCAGATAGCAGATGATCCATCGTGCAGGACTCCACGATGCAGACGGTCGGCCTGGCGCAAGCTTGCAGGGTTACGGAGTCTCTCTTAAACTCCAACAGATAGCGCCGTATCCGAGATCGGAGGAGTTTAGAATAGAGGAGAGGGACGTCATGCAACTCGCGGTCACCATCTATCAGGACGAAGACGGGATGTTCATCGCGGAGTGTCCGGCGATTCCCGGATGTGTGAGCCAGGGCTGTTCGGAGGCCGAGGCAGAGGCAAACATCAAGGACGCGATCCGGGAGTGTCTTGCGGTTCGGGCGGAGAGGGGTTTGCCTCCGACGGTCGCCACCCGTGAGATCGAAATAACCGTCTGATGCCGCCAGTTCCGCTTCTTCGGCCGCAGGATGTCATCCGCGCGTTTGAGAGACTCGGCTGGCGGGCCGTCCGCTGGAAGGGTAGCCACATCATCCTCACGAAGCCAGGACACTTGGCAACTCTCTCCGTTCCAGATCATCCGCAGGTGGCCCGTGGTACTGTGCGTTCTCTGATTGCGAAAGCCGGGCTGACGGTCGACGAGTTCCTGACTCGCGGTCTCCAGAGGTAGCCGGCCTACGTGTCCCCGCGGCCGGCGGAAAGCTTGTCCCGGCGCAGAGCCTTACTCGTACCTGAGCGCTTCGATGGGGTTGATGCGGGCGGCTTTCATGGCGGGGTAGATGCCGAACAGGACGCCTACGGCTACCGAGACGCCGAAGGCGATGATTACCGAGGCGGGGGAGACGATCGTTCGCCAGTCGGCGGCGCGGGCTATTAGCCATGACAGGAAGAAGCCGCAGGCGATGCCCAGCAGGCCGCCGCCCACCGAGATGAGCACCGATTCGAGCAGGAACTGGCGGAGGATGTCGGCGCGGCGGGCGCCGGT
>CAYOTD010000143.1:0-9507 GCA_964406685.1 uncultured Solibacteraceae bacterium
AAGCGCGCGGACCTGGAGACCCTCGTCGAGGTGGGCGCCGGGCTGGGCAGCGACGTGCCGTTCTTTCTCCTCGGCGGAGCGGCGGTGGCCCTGGGACGCGGGACGGAGTTGTACCCGCTGGACGATCTCCCACCCCGTCGCGGCGTGGTGGTGTCCCCGGCGATTCACGTCTCCACCGCCGAGGCCTATCGGGCCCTGGGGCGTGAATTGACACCGGCTCGCGGGTCACGTAACATAAATAGTTTCCAGGCTTTGGTTTGGCGGCGGAGTTGTGGTGTGCCGGGATCGGCCTGGGAGGAGCCGCTGGAAAACGATTTCGAAGCTGTCGTCTTCGACCAGTATCCTCAACTGAAGTCAATTAAGCAGAAACTTCGGAGATTTGGAGCGCACCCCGCCATGCTGACCGGAAGTGGCGCGGCGGTGTTTGGGTTGTTCGATGCGCCGCCCCAGGCGGCCGCCGCCTTGGCCGCTTTCCACAGGGAGGGCGCGCTTGCGGTCAGCACAGTCGGCCGCGCCCGCTATCGGGCGATGTGGTGGAGAAGTCTCGGGGATCATTTGGGCCGGAAAACCTGGCCGCCTGAGAGCCGCTACTCATGATGGATTCTTACGGACTTAAGGTCTTCTGCGGGAACGCCAATCCCGCCTTGGCAAACGAGATCTGCCAGTCGCTGGGGATCGAACTGGGGCTGTCCTCGGTCCGCAGTTTCTCCGACGGCGAGATCTACCTCCAGATCCTGGAGAATGTCCGCGGCGCGGACGTGTTTGTCGTTCAGCCCACCTGCCCGCCGGTTGACCGCCACCTGTTTGAGTTGCTGATGATGATCGACGCCCTGAAGCGGGCCTCGGCGGAACGGATCACGGCGGTGCTACCCTATTATGGGTACGCGCGCCAGGACCGGAAGGACCGCCCGCGGGTTCCGATTTCGGCGAAACTGATCGCCGGCCTGCTGGAACGGGCCGGGGCGAACCGCATCCTGGCGCTCGATCTCCACGCCGCGCAGATCCAGGGCTTCTTCGATATTCCGGTGGATCACCTGTTCGTGACCCCGGTGATGATCGAGTACTTCGAGCAACTGGCGCTGCCGGACCGGATCGTGGTTTCCCCGGACGCCGGCGGAGTCGAGCGCGCGCGCGCCTTCGCCAAGCGGTTGAACGCGCCGTTGGCGATCATCGACAAGCGGCGGCTGGATGTGAACGTGGCGGAAGTGATGCACATTATCGGCGACGTCGAAGGAAAGCACTGCCTGATGGTGGACGACCTGATCGACACCGCGGGCACCCTCGTCAAGGGCGCCGAGGCGCTCCGCAACGCGGGCGCGCTCTCGGTCCGCGCCCTGGCCACGCACGGCGTGTTGTCGGGCAACGCGGTGGAACGGATCGAGAAGTCGACGCTGCTGGAAGTGGTCTTGAGCAATTCGATCCCTCTGCGGGACGACGCCCTGCGCTCGGCGAAGATCCACTCGCTGTCGGTGGCGCCGCTGCTGGCCCGGGCGATCCGGTCCATCCACGAAGGCGGATCGGTGAGCACGCTATTTGTTTAGGATTCCGGCGCCCAACCGCGACCGTAAGGGAGCGGCAAAGCCGGTATTCGAGGAGTTGGAATGAGGAAGGAAATTACGATCACCGCCGAGTTGCGCGACTCGCGTGGGAAGAATGAAGCCCGCCGTCTGCGAGCCAGCGGACAGATCCCCGCCGTGGTCTATGGCGCCAGCCTGGAACCCGTGGCGGTGGCGGTGAACCCCAAGGAACTCAGCCGGATTCTGCATAGCAAGTCCGGTCACAATACGATATTCAACGTCGACATCGCGGGCCGGGAGAACACCCCCGTCATGATCGTCGACTGGCAGGACGATCCCATCAGGTCGAACCTGCTCCATGTCGACCTGAAGCGGATCGACCTGAACGCGAGGATCGCCGTGAAGGTGCCCGTGCACACCACCGGCGAGCCGAAGGGCGTCAAGCAGCAGGGAGGCTTGCTCGAACTGGTGTGCCGCGAGATCGAGATCGAGTGCCTCCCGAACGAAATCCCCGAGGAGTTCATCCTCGACGTGGCGCACCTGATGCTCGGCGAGAGCCGGCGGGCCAATGAGATTCCGATGACGGGCTCGATGACGCTGCTCAGTCCTCCGGAAACCGTGATTGCGCACGTGATCGCCCTGAGGACGACGGCGGCCGAGGAAGCCGCTCCGGCGGCGGCGGAAGGCGCCGCGCCCGCGGCGGCCGCGGAACCCGAAGTGATCAAGAAGGGAAAGAAGGAAGAAGAGGCCGAGCCCGAAGCCAAGAAGAAGAAGTAGACCGGGCCCGCGGCGGGTTGAGATCCTCGAGTGGAACAGCCGGATCGTCTGGACCGTTGGCTGATCGTTGGGTTGGGCAACCCCGGCCCGGACTATGAGGGGACCTATCACAACCTCGGATTCCGGGTGGCCGACCGCGTGGCGGAGCGGAACCGGATCCGGCTGGGGCGGCGGGAATGCTCGGCCGAGGTCGGTGAAGGAACCATTGCGAACCGGCCGGTTTTGGTGGCCAAACCGCTGACGTTCATGAACCTGAGCGGAACGGCGGTGCGGCGGCTGATGGAGAAGCACGGCATCGAGGCGCCCCGGCTGGTGCTGGCCTACGATGAGCTGGCCCTGGAGTGGGGCTCGTTGCGGGTCCGGCCGAAGGGTTCGGCCGGCGGACATCACGGCGTGGAAGACGTGATCCGCAGCTTGGGGACAAGTGATTTCGCCCGGGTCCGCCTGGGCATTCATCCGGGTCATCCCGTCAGTGACGGGGCGGCCTTCGTGCTCGCGCCCTTGAAGCGCGCGCAAAGAGAGGAACTGGACGAGCTGCTGGACCGCGCGGCTCAGGCAGTGGAGTCCATTATCGCTGAAGGCGTCGAATTGTCCATGACGAGATTCAATCGTCGCGCCGGAGGCGCAAAACCAGAGGAAGAATGAGGATTTACGAAGAGATGTACATCATTCGGCCGGACGCGGCCGAAGAAGAGATCGAAGCCTCCATCGAACAGGCCAAGCAGGTCATCACAAGTTCGGGCGGAACGGTGAACAAGGCCGAGAAGTGGGGCAAGCGCAAGCTCGCCTATCGCGTGGCCAAGCGCGAGGAGGGTATCTACATCCTACTCGAGTTCAGCGCCGGCCCGGAAACCGTCCGGGAACTGGAACGGCGGCTGCGCGTCTCCGACCTGGTGCTGAAGTACCTCACCGTCCGCATCGACGAGAAACTCAAGCGGATCGAAAAGCGGCGGAAGATGCGCGAGAAGCGCGCCGCCCGCAAGCCCGCCCCGCCGGTGAGCGGACCGGGCGCTCCGACCGCAGAGCAACTGATGGCCGGAGCGGAAACGCCCGCGGAGAAGGAGTAGGGGGAGACGCATATGGCGGAATCGACAAGAGGTGGAAGGCCGGTGGCCGCGAGCCAGAGGCCCACGGGCGGCGACAAGGCGATTGTCAGCCAGAAGAAGCAGTACTTCCGGCGCAAGAAGGTGTGCCGCTTCTGCGTCGACAAGATCGACGATATTAACTATAAGGATGTGAAGCTGCTGATGGCCTTCATCTCCGAACGCGGCAAGATCGTTCCCCGGCGGATCTCGGGCGTCTGCACGCCGCACCAGCGGCGCTTGAGCGAAGCGGTGAAGCAGGCGCGCAATATCGCCCTGGTGCCGTTCGCCCAGCAAAGCTGACCGGGAGGTTTTCATGGAAGTCATCCTCAGAGAAGACATCGAGAAGCTAGGCGGCCGGGGCCAGGTGGTGAAGGTGGCCGACGGTTACGCCCGGAACTACCTTCTGCCGAAGCGTCTGGCGGTGCCCGCCAGCGAGGCTAACAAGAAGATCGTCGAACAGGAACGCCAGGCGCACCTGCGCCGCGAAGCCAAGGTGAAGGCCGACGCGGCCGACCTGGCCAAGCTGCTGGAAGGCGTCTCCGTGACCATAGCCCACAAGGCCGGCGAACAGGAGCAGTTGTTCGGCTCGGTCACCGCCAAGGATGTCGCCGAGGCGCTCGAGAAGCAGAATTTCACCATCGATCGCAAGAAAATCCACCTGGACGAGCCCATCCGGCAGTTGGGCGATTTCAAAGTGCCGATTCGGCTGCACCGCGACGTGACCGTCGAAATCGCGTTGCACGTCGTCAGGGAAGAGGAGTAATCAGCCAGGACCGTGGGGGACGGCCTCGATCCGAGTCAGTACGCGACCACGCCGGCCTACGATCTGCTCGCCGCCGCGGCCCGGGGACGGATCGGCCTCGACCACCGGCTGCTGCACGCGCTGGTGGATGAGCCGGCCAGAACCCTGTCCGGCATGCTCCGCTTCGCTCTGGAGGACCGGGAGCAGGACCGCGTCGTCCTGGAAGAAGACCTGGTCTCCATCTTCCGGCATCTGAAGGCGCCGGAGACGCTTCCTTACTTCATCGAACTGGTCCGGCGCCGGCCGCACGATATCTCGGACGAGTTGGTGGAGGCGTTCTCGCTGTTTCCGGAGAAGTCCACCGAGCTGCTGCTCGATCTCTACCGGATGTTGGGCGAGGAGGAAGGCGAAGAAGTGGCCTTTCTCCTCGCGTCGTTGCGGGTGCGGAACGAACAGGTGCTGAAGACTCTGCTGGCGCGGCTGGAGTCGGACCCGGGGGATGCCGCGTTTTGCCTCGGATTGTACGGCGATCCCGCGGCCCGGCCCGCGCTCGAACGCCTCCTGACGGAGGACGGCGGCAAGATCGAGGACTGGGCGCGCCGCAGCGTCCAGGAGGCCATCGCCGACCTCGATCTGCCGGAACCGCAGGCCGATCATCCGGTATTCGACATCTGGGAGGCCTATCCGGAACAGGCCCCCCCGCAGTTCTCGATTCTGAGCGAATCCGAACGCATCGAGATCCTCTCCAGCTCTTCCGCCGAGTTTCGCGCCGGCGCGGCGGCCAGCTTCCTTGACGAAGAACTGAGCGATTCGGTCCGCGTACGGTTGCTCGAACTCGGCCGAGGTGACTCGGAGCCCTCGGTGCGCGCAAGCGCCTGGGAAGCGCTGGCGACGGCGGTCGACCGGCCGGAGATCCGGGAAGCGCTTGTCTCGCGGCTCGCCGACGAAACCGCCTCCCCCGAGGAGCGTTGCGGCGCCCTGGTCGGCCTCGCCTCGGAAGCTGACGATCCCGTTGTGCGGCGCTGGATGACGGCCTTCTATGACCGGGCGGAAACGCGCGCCAAGGCCCTGGAGGCCATGCGCCGGTCGTATGACCGCCGCTTCGCCGCCTATTTCCCCCCCCACTTGGACGACTCGGACCCCGACGTCCGCCGCCAGGCGATCTGGGGCGTGGGCCAGCTCGGCATCCAGACCGAAGCCGCGCGCCTGAGAACCCTGTTCGACGACGAGGACTTCCGCGAGGACGCGCTGCTGGCTTACACCCTGTCCGTGCCGGCCGAGGTCTCGCGGGGACGGGCCAGGCAGCTTCTCCGCAAGGTCGAAGCCGCCGCTGGCGGCCTCTCCCTCTCCGAGGCGGAGATCGTGCAATGGGCCATCGACCGGCGCCTCGAACTCCGCGGTCTCGATCCGGTCTTCAGCGCCGCCGAGGGAGAGGATTCTCCCGAGGACGAGACACCCTCCGCCAAGCCCGGCCGGAACGACCCCTGCCCCTGCGGAAGCGGCAAGAAATACAAGAAGTGCTGCGGGGGCTAACCGCGCCGTCTCACTGCTGATTTCCTCTACACAGTGTGGAGAAATCTAACAACCTAGCAACTCATTGATTATGATACGGTTGTCAAGTCGCTCGGGGATTCCCTTCTCTCTCCTGTGGAAGAACTCTACTGCGCCTGTCCGCGGCTGTGAAAGCGCCGTTCGCCGGTTTCTATAACTGATTGATTCAAAAAGCTAGAATACTTCTCTTTGAAGAACGGAATCGCGCTGGTGTGGCCCCCGAAGTGCCCTTGTGACTGGTGGAAAAGGAGAATTGAAATGGCTGTCATCCTGGTTCTGTGCACCTTCGTGGTATTCATCGTGATCGACGCAATCCTCAGCCGTCGTAAGGCGGCGGTGCGCGTGGCTGTTCGGGCCGAGGAGGCCAAGGCGGAGACCCTCGATTCCTACGTGGACGGGTTCCTGGTGCCGGAGAAGTTCCAGTATCATGCCGGTCATAGCTGGCTGTTTCGGGAACGAAAGAACGTGATGCGGGTCGGCGTCGACGAGTTTGCCGCCGCCTTGCTGGGACGGATCGAGAAGGTCGAACTGCCGAAGCCCGGGCACTGGATTCGCCAGGGGCAGCGTGCTCTCGGATTCCTGCGGGGCGACCAGAAATCCGAGATGGTATCGCCCATTGAGGGCGAAGTGGTTGAAATCAATCCCGATGTGCTGAACGACCCGGCCCTGCTGCGCCAGGATCCCTACGGGAAGGGTTGGCTCATGACGGTTTTTGTCCCCGACGAGGAGAGCACCACGCGCAATCTTCTCCCCAAGGGTCTGGTTCGCGGTTGGATGCGCGAGGCCGTCCAGCGGCTGTACGCGATGCAGCCGGAGCTGGCGGGTGCCGTCGCCGCCGACGGCGGCCGTCCTGCCGAGGACCTCTCTGTTGCATTCCCCGACAAGCCGTGGACCGAACTGACTGGTGAGTTTTTCCTCACTCGATAGCGTGGAACTACGCAGAGGTGGTGAAGAATCATACAGTCGCTGAACCAGGATTCGGTGCCTCGCCAGGCGGTGTCCGGGGCTAAGTCCTCGAGTTTACGGAGAATACGACTGTAGAGCAAGGCCACGTCCGGTTTGGGCGGTCCCAAACCGGACGTGGCCGTTTGATTGCTGCCCTGGGTAGTGGCAGAAGTGCGCCCGGAAGCGAGAGAGGGCCATGGCCAAGGCAATTCTATACGACAGCACTCTGTGTGTCGGTTGCCGTGCCTGCGAGGACGGCTGCGCCAAACGCTGGGAAATCCCTTACAACGACAAGATCGCGCAGGAAGAGGAGATCTCCGCGCACAAGCTGACCGCGGTGGTGACCCACGGCGAGCGGTTTTCACGTCGTCTTTGTATGCACTGTGTTGACCCGGCCTGCGTTTCCGTGTGCCCTGTGGCGGCGCTCCAGAAGACCGCGCTCGGCCCTGTGGTCTACGACGAGGATCGCTGCATGGGCTGCCGCTACTGCATGGTGGCCTGCGCATTCCAAGTCCCCGCATATGAGTGGAATAGGCGGCTGCCTCGCGTCCAGAAATGCGACATGTGCTATCAGCGGCTGCGCTCCGGCAAACCCACCGCGTGCAGCGAAGCCTGCCCAACCGGCGCGACCATAACGGGAGATCGCGACGCCTTGGTCGCCGAAGCCCGGAAACGCCTGGCTGAGAAACCAAACGAGTACTATCAGCGGATCTATGGGATCGACGAGGTGGGCGGCACCTCGGTTCTCATGCTGACCGGGGTGCCGTTCGAGCAACTCGGGATGAAGACCGGTCTGCCCAAGGGTCCGCTGCCGGCTCTCACCTGGGCCGTTCAGAGCCGTGTCCCCGATGTCGCGGTCTACGGCTCCGTGTTGCTGGGAGGGATCTGGTGGATCACCCACCGCCGGGAAGAGGTCGCACGGAAGGAGGGCGCCAAATGACCCGCCTCCTGCGGCTCACCTTCTGGCAATGGGTCTTCCTGGCCGTGATCGGCGCCGGCGCTTACGCCACCTACCTGCGCGTGGTTGATGGCCTGGGCGGCGCCACCAACCTCAGCGACAAGTTCCCGTGGGGAATCTGGATCGGGTTCGACGTCCTCTGCGGGGTGGGCCTGGCCGCGGGAGGCTTTACGCTGGCGGCCACGGTACACATCTTCCACCTGAAGCGCTATGAGCCGATCGTCCGCCCGGCGATCCTGACGGCCTTCCTGGGTTACGTTCTCGTCGTGGTGGCCCTGTTGTTCGACCTGGGCCGCCCCTACCGCATCTGGCATCCGCTGGTGATGTGGAATCCTCATTCGGTGATGTTCGAGGTCGGCTGGTGCGTGACGCTGTACACCACGGTGTTGTCCATGGAGTTTCTGCCCGCGGTGCTGGAGCGGTTCGGACTCCAGCGCCCGCTGAAGTGGATGCAGACGGCGTTAATCCCGCTGGTGATCGCCGGTGTCATCCTGTCGACGCTGCACCAGTCCTCCCTCGGCAGCCTGTACCTGATCGTGCCCCACAAGCTGCATCCGCTGTGGTACTCGCCGCTGCTGCCGGTCCTGTTCTACGTCTCGGCCATCTGCGTGGGCCTGGCGATGACGATTTTCGAATCGTGGCACAGCAGCAAGGCCTTCCACCGCTCGCTGGAGATCTCGCTGCTGGCGCGACTGGCGCGCGTGCTGGCGGTGCTGCTGCTTCTGTACCTGGTGATGCGCTTCCTGGATCTGGCGCAGCGCGGCGTGCTCCACCTGGCGCTGGAACCGAAGCTGGAAAGTTACCTGTTCGGGCTGGAAATCTCGCTCATGCTGTTGCCGATGCTGTTGCTGTTCCGCCATCATGTCCGATGGAATCCCTGGGCGTTGTACGCCTGTTCGGTGCTGGTTGTGCTCGGCTTCATCACCCACCGGCTGAACGTCAGCGTGACCGGGATGGAGACCGCCTCGGGGGTCCGGTACATGCCCCGGTGGACCGAGTTTGCGGTGACGCTGAGCATCGTCGCCATGGGATTCGCGGTCTTCCGCCTGGCCGCGAAGCACCTGCCGATCTTCGAGGAAGAGAGCGCGCACGCCCTCCCGGCGCAATCCGCGCCGGCTCTGGCCGCTTCCGGCGCTAAAGGAGACTGATGGGATGGGGGCCGCGGGGCCCGCGAAGTCCGGCCTCAAGTTTGGCCTGGCCGCCAAGCTCGCCGCCTGCCTGGTGGCGATCACGGCGGTCTTCTTTTCCCTGTTCAGCTACCTGAACCTGAGGCTGGAACGGCGCCAGTTCGAGCAGATGGTGCTCATCAGCGCCGACCGGATCAGCGACATCCTGCAAAGCAGCACCCGCCATCAGATGCTGCGCAACGACCGGGCCGCCCTTTACGAGCAGATCGGGGATATCGGCCGCGAGCCGGGCATCGACCGCGTCCGCATCTTCAACAAAGAGGGCCTCATCAGCTTCTCCACCGATCCCGGCGAGGTGGGCCGGATGGTCAACAAGCAGGCCGAGGCCTGCTACGCCTGCCATGCCCAGCAGGCCCCTCTGGTCAAGCTGTCGCGGCCGGACCGCGCGCGGGTCTTCACCGGCCGGCGCGGCGAACGGGTCATGGCCGTCATCCGGCCTATCGAGAACCGCCCGGAGTGCTCCTCCGCCGCCTGCCACGCGCATCCTCCCTCGGTGCGCATCCTGGGCGTGCTCGACGCCCACCTGTCGCTGGCGGCGGTGGACGAGCAGTTGGCCGCGCACGGGCGCCGCTACCTCTGGGTCACGGGCGCCGCCATGCTGTTGACCTCAGCGTTCAGCGTTCTGTTTGTCTGGCTGGTGATTCACCGCCCCATCCGCGAGCTGACCGCCGGCACCAAGAAGGTGGCCGCGGGCGACCTTGGCTACCGGCTGCCCGCGGGATCCGGCGACGAGCTGGGCGCGCTG
>CAYOTD010000144.1:0-9498 GCA_964406685.1 uncultured Solibacteraceae bacterium
GGTGCCGCCGTGACCCGAGCCCACGCGTTTGGACAGGTCCCGCATCCGGGTGATGATGGTTGGCGTGTATTCTCTCACCAACGCGTCGTATTCTTCCTGAGAGACCCAACCGCGCAGATTCCGGGAGATCCGCGGCGGAAGCGGATACTCCAGTGCCAGTCCCTTCGTCCCGGTGATTCCGTGGATCACGCTGTGCGGCCCGCGCGGGGAGGTGCCGTCATGCTGGACCATGATGGTGCGGCCCCGGAGGGTGCGGATGATGGTGGTGTTGATGTTGCCGCGATAGTCCTTGTCCACGTACGGTTTGAAGAACTCGTCTCCGGCGGCCAGCGCCCTCGCCGTAGCGCCCATCATGAAGTCGTTGCTCTCCATCGACACGAGGTAGTCGAGCCGGTCGCCGCGGTTGATGTCCATGATCTGGCAGACCGGCCCCAGACCGTGGGTTGGATAGATGTTGCCTTTCTTGGAGCCGTACAGCTTCAGCCACCACATATCCCAATACGTGGTCTTGGAGAAGTTGTTGCGCATCTTGCTGGTGTTATACGCGCAATCGCCGTGCACGATCTCTCCGAAAAACCCCTTGCGCGCCATGTTCAGCGTCAGGACCTGGAAGAAACCATACGCGTAGTTCTCCAGCATCATGCAGTGCCTGCGGGTACGCTCGGCCGTCTCCACCAGCTTCCAGCACTCCTCGATCGTGGCGGCCGCCGGAACCTCGGAGGCGACGTGTTTGCCCTGCTCCATGGCATAGACGGCCATGCCGGCGTGCATGTAGTAAGGAGTCGAGACGATCACCAGGTCGACGTCGTCCCGGTCGCACAGTTTCTTCCATTCCTCCTTACCGCCCGAGTACAGCACCGGCCGATGGCCGGTTCCGTCCAGCCGCTTGGCGGCCGCGGCGGCGCGCTCCGGCAACAGGTCGCACAGCGCCGTGAACTCGACGCCCTCGATATGCCGCATGGTCTCCAGATGGGAGGGGCCGCGGTTACCCAGACCGACAATGGCGATTCTGACTTTCTCCAGTGCCGGTGCGGCGTACCCCGACATGTTAAATCGCTGCTTGCGTGGTTTCTGATCGTCCGGCGTCATGGGAGATCCTTGGATGAGAGGGATGGCAGCCAGACCAAGTCCGGTCAGGCCGGTCCGCTTGAATAGGTCCCTTCGGTTGTTCTTCATATTCGATGCAAGGTCAGAACTGAATGCGGCCCTGAATCTGGAGGAACCGGTTGTGGGTTGACGATTGCGACGTCACTTTGCCGAAGTTGGTCGAAAGCGGGTCGGTGGCCGGAGCGGCGAACTGCGACCGGTTCTGGAGATTCAGGGCGTCGAGGCGCAACTGGAGCCGCACGCGCTCACTCAGACGGAACTGCCGCACCACGTTGGCGTTCCACTGGTTGGTCATATCGGCGGTTATGCCGCTCACATAGGTCGGGAACACGCGGCTGTGGTAGGACGCCGGCGCCTTGGAGGCGTTCTTCTCGAAGTTGTCGGTGTTGAACCAGCGGCCCAGCGCCGGGTTGTCGACGCGGATATCGTCCAGGTCGCCGTAGTAGAACAGGTTGGAGAAGCTCAGATAGGCGCCGGGCTGGTACTCGTAGGTGACGCCGATCTGCCAGCCGCCGGCGATCAGACTGGGCAGCCCGCGGGTCAGCAGGGCACGCCCCTGGCCGAAGGGCAACTCGTAGATCCCACTGCCCACGATGCGATGGGGCCGGCCTCCGGTGCTCAGCCGCCACGAGGTCTCGGCATCCCACTCGTTGTAGAAGTAGTCGGCCTCGCGCAACCGGAGGCCGGTATAGCCGAAGTTGAGCGTGAAACCTCTGGCGAACCGCCGCTCCACGGAGACCTCCACCGAATGGCTCCGCAGCTTGCCGAGCGAGGAGTAAGCGTTCGTCAGCGTCGTCATGCTCGGGTAAGCGCGGAGTAAGTACTGCTTCTGAATTGTCTTGCTCGCAAAGTAGCTCGACGATGCCAGAGCCTGGTAAACCACCGCGTCCGAAGTCTGGAGGCTGGAGAGGTTCCCGATGTAGAACGGATTAGTCACGTTGGAGGTGAGATTGGAGGCCAGCGCCGCATTGCGGGTCGTGCCCGTGGCCCAGTACTGGCCGGGCAGGGCGTTCAGGGCCTGCGAGGCAGCCAGGCGGTCGCCGTACTGGCCGGAGTAGGCGACTTCGACGACCAGATTTCCTCCGACCTGGCGTTGCACACCCATGCGCCAGCGTTGCAGCCGGGCGTGCTTCACGTTCTGGGGGATGAACGAGTAACTGGTGCCGGCCTTGGCCATCAGCCCGAGCGCGCTACGCACGGGGGCGTCGAACCGGGTCCCGTCGGCCCGGAAAGGGATCCGACATGGGCGACACGCCGTTCTGCGGATTGCCCGCTTTCCAGGTGACGCCGTAGTCGTTCGAGATGGTGGTGGTGGTGGTCCGGCTGAACCCCGTTTGGTCGGGGGAGTTGTCCAGCACGTTGATGCTGTCGTAGAACACGCCGTAGCCGCCGCGCAGCACCGTCTTCGAGTCCATCTGGTAGGCGAGGGCGAGACGGGGCAGGAACACGAGTTCCGGGTCGAAGATGCGCCGGCCGGCGCCGTTGACGCCGGGATACGCCGTGCCACCGCGGACCTGGAAGGCGGACCCTGCCAGCTCCGGAACGGGCGCGGCCGCGTAGGCCGCCTGGGCCGCGGTGCTGATGGGGAGAGAGGCCCCCGTGTCGAAATACCCGAGCATCCGGTTGTAGCGCTCCAGCGGCCCGAGTTCATACTCGAAACGCAGCCCCAGGGTGAGGGTGAGCTTCGGCGTCAGGCGCCAGTTGTCCTGCGCGAACCAGCCGGCATACGGGTTGCCGGTGATGTAGTCGTCCACGGTCGTGATGGTCGCCGTGGTTGGCAGACCCATCATGAACGCCGCCCAGCTCAGCCCCAGGCTGCCGGCGGGCGTGTAGCTGTCGTCGTTCTTCTGCGTGTAGGCGGTCGTGAAGCTGAAATTCCCTCCGGTGGTGCTGCTGCCGGCAGCCGAGCGCTGCTGGGAGCGGAAGTCCACGCCCGCCCGCAATGTGTGGCGGCCGCGGACCTGGGAGAAATCGAACTTCGCCGTGTAGGTGCGGGCGGCGGTGAGCGTCGGATAGCTCTTGCCGATCCCGCTGTAGCCGCTCCAACTCATGGTCGGAAGAATGGTTCGCGAACCGGCCTGCGTGTCGACATACGCCGGCAGCCCGACGTCGGAGGGCTTGTAGGACAAGGGCACGCTGTACAGGTTTCCGGACTTGAACTCACTGCCCGCCACCATCAGGTCCAGCACGGTGGAGCCGCTGATGGTGCGCACCCAGTCCAAGGTGACGCCGATGTTGCGGCGGTTCAGCGCGTTGCTTTGCAGGCCGCGGGCGGTCTCGTAGGTCCAGTCGCCGCGGTCCTCGGAGAACTTGCTGCGGTGCCAGCGGCCGAAGAACCGGTTACGCTCGGAATGGTTGTAGTCCATGCGGTTGCTGACGGTGTACAGGTCCCAGATATAGGGCGAGCCGATCGCCAGGTAATTGTTGGTAGGCTCGGACCGGGAGTCGGCGGGGCTGTTGTTGGGCACTGGAAGGAACTTGAGGTAGGCTTTGTAGGCCGGGTTCACGATGCGCGACTGGGGAAGAATGTTGCCGGGAATCGGATCGCGCACGTAGTGCGTCGCGCGGGAGGAATCCGCCCGCACCGTCAGCGGGTCGTAGATCTGGTACTTGCTGTTGACCGCCAGCAGATCCGAGAAATTGCCCTCGCGGTTCGCCAGGGTGGGCACGGTGTAGTTGAGGCTGGCGGGAATCTCGGTCTTGTTTTCCTTCAGGCCGGCGTAGCTCAGGAAGAAGAACAGCTTGTCCTTGCCGTTGTAGATTCTTGGCAGGACCACGGGTCCGCTGACAGTGGCGGCGAAGTTGTGGGAGCGGCCCGAGGGCTGCTTGTCCTGGGAACGGAGATAGTCGGCCTGCGTCTTGTTGCCGGCGGCTTCGGCCTCGGCGATCTTCTTGTAGTAGTTCTGCTTGACGAAGAAGCCGGAACCCTGCCAGCGCTGCTGGAAGTGCTGCTCGGTGAGAGTGCCGTGGAGCGCGTTGGTGCCCGACTTGGTCATCATCACCACGCTGGTTCCCAGCGAGTGCCCCTGGGAGGCGTCAAAGCTCGATGTCTCCACCCGGAACTCCTGTACCGAGTCGGTATAGGGCAGGTAGGCGACGTAGCGGCCGGCGCCGTTGTTGGGCGCACCGTCGATGGACCACTCGTTGCCCCCCTCTTTGCCCGGCAGATGGTAGTCGGAGGCGCCCGAGACCGACCCCAGGATGGCGGAGGCCGGATTGACGCCCGAGGTCTGAAGCCCCACGGTTGTTTTGGCCAGGTTGATCACGTTATTCGCGACGAAGGGCAACTCCATCAGCGTGCGATTGCTGAGGGTGCGCCCGCTGGATACCGACGAGGTGTCCAGCATGGGAGACTCGGCCGTCACCGAAATCGCGTCGGTCACCGCGCCGATCTCCAGCCGGACAACCACATCCAGCCGGGCACCCACGGATAGTTCGAGCCCGGAACGCAGCGATCGCTTGAAACCGGTCGCCTCCACGGCGACGTCGTAGCTTCCCGGCATCAGCAGGTTGGCTTCGAAGTAGCCGGTATCGTTGGTCGTCAGTTGCAGGGAGGTGTTGGTGTCCTTGTTGGTGACGGTCACCGTGGCGCCGGCTACCACGGCGGAGGAGGCGTCCAGGACGCGCCCGGCAATCTGGCCGCGGGTCTCCTGGCACCAGGCCGGCTGGAACGGCGCCATTGACACACAGAGTAGGATGACTATTGGGAGGACGGGGAGGATCCCGTTTGCTGTGCGTGGGCTCATGGGTCAAAGGTAGGCTCGGCCCGGCATGGGTGTGAAGTTTGAAACGGTTGCGGCCCGGTTTCAAACGTTATAAACTCGCCTTTGGCCTTTTCGAATGAATGAAATGACTGCGCCCGAGCAGGCCATTTCCGGCGAAGAAACCCCGTCCCGCGACCTAGTCGAAGACCAGATCCGGCGATTGGCGTCCAGCCGGGCGCTGGCGGCATCGGAGTCCGTGCGCAAGCTGTTTCTGTACCTGGTGAAAACCACTTTGGCTTCGCCCGCCACCGCGCCGAAGGAACTCGACATCGCAATCGACGTCCTCGGCCGGCCGCCGGATTTCGACCCGAGGGTTGACGCTTCGGTGCGCGTGCTGGCGGTGCGGCTCCGCTCGAAGCTGGCGGAATACTACATGGCCGAGGGCGGCGGCGACCCGGTCACCATCGAGCTGCCGCGCGGGGACTACCGCCTCCGGTTCCATGCCGCCGCGCCGGCCGCGTCCCCGGCTCTGCTCGCTCCCGCCGGCCTGGAGCCGGAGGTGGAAGAATTCTGGCGGCCGTTCCTGCGCAGCCAGAAAAGAACGGCGCTCGTCCTGGGGACGCCGATGATGTTCCGCTTCCGGGATTTCTTCTTTCGGGACTCGACGGTGAATGCGCCGGATGCGGCTTCCCGCTCGCCGGCGATCCTGGCCGTGGAGCGTGCCCTGGGAGCCTCGGGAACGCCCGCCTACCATTACACCGGAGTTGGGGAAGCGGTCGCCGCGGTGTTGGTGACCCAGATCATCGGATCACGGCTGACCGAATCGGCCGTGCGGCGAAGCTTCGCCCTGGGGTGGGACGAGCTGCGCGCCGACAACGTCGTGATCTTCGGCGCCACCCGGTTGAATCCGCAGGTCAAGAACCTGCCGTTCGCCTGTGACTTCGTCTCGGAAGGCGGCTGCGAAGGTGCGATTCGGAATCTCCGCCCCCAGCCGGGGGAAGCCGCCGAGTACGGCTCCGTCCAGATGCCGGGGACCGCGGGGCTGAGCGGCTACATGGCGGAGGGACATTCCCTGATCACGCGTGCCAGCGGCGTGCCCGGCTATGGGGAGATCCTGGTGCTGTCCGGCTACACCACCGAGGGCACCTGGGCTGCCGCCGAGTATCTTATCGAGGGCCACCATCTGCGCGAGCTGTTCCGGAAGATCCGCCGCCCCGATGGCCGCCTTCCGGGCGCTTACCAGGTTGTGATCAAGGCCCGGTTCGAGTCGCAGGTGCCCGTCTCCATCTCTTACGTGACCCACCACGAACTGGACCTCGCTGCGGCCGGCCCGGCGCGCTGAAACACGCCGCCGCATCCCGGACGATAGAATCAAGGTAAGGGCGCATGGCATCCCATCGGCTCCGATACCTCATCGAAGGCTTGATCCTGATTGCCGTCCTGTTGCAGCAGGGCCAACTGTCGCTGTGGCTGGCGAAGACCGCCTGGCTGCGGGACTCGCGCCTTCGCCGGCGCCTGCTGTGGACGGCCAACGCGTTGATCGCCGCCTGGCTCGCCGCCACGCTGGTCACCAGCACGCAACAGGCGGCGCTGTGGGTTCCGCAAGGTCCCTGGCAGCAATGGAACGGCGGCGCGGCGGTCGGCTGGTCGATGTTCATCTGCGGGGTGTTCCCGCTGGTGCTGCTGCTGCGGTCCCTGCCGGGCTTCAACCCCGGACGGCGCGCGTTGCTGCGGACCGCCCACGCCGCCGCCATCGCCGCCCCCCTGGCCGTTCTCGGATTCGGCCTCATGGTTACCCGGAAACGGTTCGAACTGGTGGAGGTGGACGTCGCCATCCCCGGTCTTCCCAAGGACCTGCACGGTCTGCGGCTGGCCCAGTTAACCGACATCCACCTGGGAGCGTTTCTGGACGCTGCGGACCTGTCCCGGGTGGTCGCCATGGTCAACGAGACCCGGCCGCACGTTGCGCTGGTGACCGGCGACCTGATCTCGGTCCGCGGCGATCCGCTCGACCGCTGCCTGCGCCTGCTGGCGGGGCTGCGGGCCGAGGCGGGCATCCTGGGTTGTCTGGGCAACCATGAGTTCTACGCCCGCGCCGCCGAGCACACCGTGATCGCGGGGGCGCGGGCGGGCATCGACTTTCTCCGTTCGCGCGCGCGTCCGCTCCGTTTCGGCGGCGCCACGCTGAACATCGCCGGCATCGATTACGTGCCCGGCCGCTATCTTTCGCAGACCGGGATGCGGAGCTTGGTCCTGCCCCGGGCGACCAACGTCCTGCTTTCGCACAATCCGAACACCTTCCCCACTTCCGCCCACGACGGCTTCGACCTGACCGTCGCCGGCCACACCCACGGCGGGCAGGTGACAATGGAGATTCTAAGCGAGTCGGTGACAGTGGCCCGGTTCTTTACGCCTTATGTGCAGGGTCTGTTCCGGGACGGCCCGGCGGCGCTCTATGTCAGCCGGGGCGTCGGCACCGTCGGTGTGCCGGTCCGGATTGGGGCCGATCCCGAGGTCACGCTGATACGCCTGTGCGCTATCTGATCGTAAGCGACATTCACTCGAACTGGCAGGCCCTGGACGCCGTCGCGCGCCAGGCCGCCGGCGCCTATGATCGCGTTCTTTGCTGCGGCGACCTGGTCGGCTACGGCGCCGACCCCAACCGGGTGGTCGACTGGTCGCGGGAACACGTTCACACCATCGTGCGCGGCAACCACGACAAGTGTTGCGCCGGCCTGGAAGACATGGAGTGGTTCAACAACATCGCGCGCCATTCCGCCGTCTGGACCCAGGCCGCGCTCTCCGCCGCCAATCTCGAGTACCTGGAAAGGCTGCCGCGCGGTCCGGTGGCGGTTGAGGACTTCCGCCTGGTGCACGGCTCCCCGCTCGACGAAGACGAGTACGTGTTGAGCGATTTTGAGGTGGCCGGCCTGTCCGGATACCTGGAAGCGCCGCTCTACTTCTTCGGCCACACCCACATCCAGCGCGGCTTCCGCCTTTCTCACCCCAACGCCGAACGTCTGGAGGCGGAAAGCGACGGCGGCGGGCGGCACCGGGTCCGGCTGGAGCCCGGCTTCGCTTACCTGATAAATCCCGGCTCGGTAGGGCAGCCCCGCGACCGCGACCCCCGGGCCGCCTACGCCCTTTTCGACTCCCGAACGCGCGAAGTGACCTTCTGCCGCGCCGCCTACGACGTCGAGGCCGCGCAGGCGCGCATCCTCGAAGCCGGCCTCCCCGCGCTGCTGGCCGACCGGCTCTCCATCGGCTGCTAGCGCACCAGCTCCATCGCCCGGCGGAACAGCGTCTCGAACTCTTCCGGGACGCCCGAGGCGCGGGCCTTGCGGATGGCCGCCTCGGCCGCCGGCCGCGCGCAGCCCAGGTTGGTCAGCGCCGAAAGCACGTCCTGGCCGACGGCGCTCAACGCCGCCTCCGCCCGCTCGGGCGGGGGCGCCACGCCCGCCAGGCCCTCCAGCTTGTCGCGCAGTTCCAGCACCAGCCGCTCGGCGGTCTTCTTGCCGATGCCCGGGATGCGCACCAGCAGGTTCACCTGGCCGGAGCGGATGGCGCCGACCAGGTCCGGCGTGGCCAGCCCCGAAAGGATGGTCACCGCCAGCTTCGGCCCGACGCCGCTCACCGAGATCAGCTTTTCAAACAGCGCCTTCTCGTCCGTGGAAGCGAAGCCGAACAAGGCGATGGCGTCCTCGCGCACGTGCGTGTGGATGCGCAACTCCACCGGGCTGCCCGCCGCGGGCAGCGCCGAGAAGGTCGATACCGGGATGGTGACGTCGTAGCCGACCCCGCCCACGTCCACAATCACCTGGTTGGGGTGTTTCTCGAACAGCGTTCCGCGCAGAATGGCGATCATCTGAGAAGATTATTCTACATGGCCCGGCGGCTCTTCTACGTGGACGAAGTGCGGCGCGACCACGCCGAACTCAAAGGCGAAGATGCCCATCACCTGGTGCGCGTGCTGCGCGTGGAGCCCGGCCAGATCTACGAGCTATCGGACAACCGGTCGCTGTACCTGGCCGAAGTCGAGGCGGCGCGCAAGGACCGGGTCGTCTTCCGCATTGTCGAGCGCCGCGAGCCCCCGGTCCCGCGCGTGCGCGCCACGCTGCTGGCAGCCCTGATCAAGTTCGACCGCTTTGAATGGATCGTCGAGAAGGCCACCGAACTCGGCGTGGAGCGGATCGTGCCCGTGGCGGCGGCGCGCACGGACAAGGGTCTGGAAGCGGGCGCGGAGAAGCGCCTGGAGCGGTGGCGCAAGATCGCGCTGGAATCGAGCCAGCAGGCCCGCCGGCCGCGGCTACCCGTTCTGGAGCCGCCCGTGCGCTTTGCCGAAGCGATTCTGGAAACCGCCGGCCGTCGTTACTTCCTGGATGAGATGGCGGGCGCGCCCCCGCTGGCCTCGCTCCTGCCGGCCGGGGTGGAGACGGCCGCGCTGCTGCTCGGCCCCGAAGGCGGCTGGACGGAAGAGGAGCGCGCCGCCGCGCTCGCCGCCGGCTGGCTGGCGGCGTCGTTGGGTTCCAACATCCTGCGCGCGGAGACCGCCGCCACGGCCGCGCTAGCCATCCTGCTGAACCTCGAAACTGGCACACCCAAGCCCCATCCCGCAGTTTTCCATCTGTAAACCGAGCGCCGCCAGAAAACTCTTGACCGGCGGCCGGAACCATGGCACGATGTGGTT
>CAYOTD010000145.1:0-9495 GCA_964406685.1 uncultured Solibacteraceae bacterium
CATATTCATGGTCAAGTCGGGACGCTCGCGGGCGGCCAGGTCCAGCAGCGCGCGGGTTTCCGGCTGAACCGTGCCGAAGAAGTCGTCGTGCTGGATGTTGACACCGGCGTCGTTGGGATAGCCGCCGGGGAACTGCACCGTCGAGAAATCCAGGGGGATGTGCTCCTTGCACTGCGGCCAGCCGATGAGCGACCCGTCGGGCTTGCCGCCGGTGTTGAAGTACTCCTGGACGGTTTCGTCCTTGCCGCGATGGCGGATCATGCGCAGCGGAATGCGCGCCCGGCCGTCGGGATTCAAGATGGGGATGACGATGAGGCGGTCGATGGCGCCGGCGGCAGCCACGATCTCGGGCCACTGGTTGCCGCGCAGGTCCTTGCCCGTTTCGAGGACCGACAGCAGGTTGACGGCGCCCACCATGCCCTCGAACTCGCCGCCGTGCACGCCGCAGATGTCGAGATAGACCTTGCGGGCGTGGTCCGGGCCGATATAGGCGCGGACGTCGCGGAAGCCGAGCGAGCCGGAAAACGTCGTGGTGCCCTTGCCGGCGCGGGGGGTGCCGTAGAAGACGGCGCGGATGGGCCGGCCGCCGGCGCTTTTGCCGATGACGCGAACGGTCCCCTTGCGGATCTTCGTGGCAAGGAACCGGCTGATGTCCTCGAAGGAGCTGATCCAGAACGGCGGGATCACGTCGGGCTCGCCCAGGTAATCCTTGCGGATGGGGAAGCGCGCGGCGGGCGCGGCGAGGGCGGCTCCCAGCAGAGTGCGGCGGGTGACGGAGTTGGGCACCCGACTATCGTACTACGGACGCGGGCCCAGCCCCATCCGCAGGTCGCGCAGCACGCTGAGCATGCCGGGCACCAGGGTGATGACGAACAGCACCGGCAGGATGAAGATCACGATGGGAAACAGCATCTTGATGCCGGCCTTGCCGACGGCGGCTTCGGCGCGCAGGCGGCGGCGCGTGCGCAGGGCGTCGGCGTAGACCTTGAGCGCCTGGGAGAGGCTGGTGCCGAACCGCTCGCTCTGCACGATCATGGCGGCGAGGGACTTAATGTCTTCGATGCCGGTGCGGCGGACAAGCTGCTGGAAGGCCACGGCGCGCTCCTGGCCGGCCTTGACCTGCATGACCACGGTGTAGAACTCGTTGGCCAGGGCCGGATAGATGTACTGCATCTCTTCGGAGACGCGGGTCATGGCCTGGTCGAGCGCGAGGCCCGTACCCAGGACGATGCCCAGCAGGTCGACGGTGTCGGGCAGGGCGTCCTGAAGCTTCTGCCGGTAACGCTTCACCAGCCGGTGGAGCACCTGCTGGGGCAGCAGCCAGCCGAGGAGGAACGCCGCCACCATGCCGCCGAAGCGCTGCGCGATCTGGTTGTTCCTTTGCAGGTACATCATGCCGCCCAGCATCAGAGCCATGAACAGCACCTGGCCGATGGCGTAGAAGGCGATGGCCTGGCGGCGCCGGACACCGGCCTGGGCCAGCTCGCGCTCGGTGTCGCGCAGCCAGTCGTCGCCACCCGGGATGAGGCTGATGACGTACAGGAAGCTGTTCAGGAACCCGCCGCCGCCGCGGCGGCGCGGCTGGCGCTGGACGGCCACCATGGCGTGCGCCTGAAGTTCGTCGAGCCGGTCCCCGAGGGGGTCGTCCTGACTGCGGAAGAGCATGATGCCCGACCACGCCAGAGCGGCCAGGGTGGCGAAGGCGAAGAGGAAGAACAGGGCGCTTTCGATCACGGTGACTCCCTAGAATTTCGGACTCGCGATCTTGCGGATCACCAGGATGCCGATAATCTCCGAACAGATGGCGTAGGTCAGGAACTTCGAGCCGGTCTCGTCGGTGTAGAGCAGGCGGATGTATTCCGGCTTCAGGAACCAGAAGCCGAGGCCGACGACCAGGGGCATGCCGCACAACAGGCCGGCGGAGAAGCGCTGCTGCGCGGTGGAGGCCTTCATCTTGGCCGCCAGGTTCAGGCGCTCGCGGACCAGCAGGGCCAGGTTGTCCAGCACGGCCACCATGTTGGCGCCCGTCTGGCGTTGAAGGATCAGGCCGGTGATGAAGAACTTCAGGTCGGTCAGGGGCACGCGTTTGCCGAGGCCGTGCAGAGCGGCTTCCAGTTGCGAGCCCAGAGCGAGCTCCTCGATGACCTTTTTGAACTCCATCTTCACCGGGTCGAAGGTCTCCTGGGCGAGGGTCTCCAGGCCGGCGTGGATGTTGTGCCCGGCTTTCATGGAACGGTTGAACAGGTCGATGGCGTCCGGCAGGCTCTCTTCGAACTTGCGCAGGCGCGCGGTGCGTTTGTGCAGGATGAAGGCGACGGGAGCGCAGGCCACGCCCAGAGCGATCAGGATGCGCAGGAGCAACATGCCCATGCCGAACAGGCCGGCCACCAGATAGGTGACGCAGGCGATCAGCAGGCACAGGCCGAAGACGTCGGCCGCGCGGTAGCCGAGGTTGGCCTGCTCGATGTACTCCTGCAAGCGGCGCAACAGGCCGATCCAGGCGACAAAGTCGCCCAGAAAGGCGAGCGAGCCGCGCTTTTCGCGGCGCAGCAGGTCGGGCGCCGCGCGGGTTTTGGGATTGGCCCGCACCCGCAGGTCTCTCATGCGCGTCGACAGCGCCTGGACCGCCTCCTTATGCGGCGCCTGCCAGACGTAGTAGCCCGCACTCAGCAGGGCGGCGGCGAATATCAGGGTGGCGACGAATAGAAACATGGCCCCTCAACGCTCTTTGATCTCGTGCATCTCCTGGAAGATGGACTGCGACAGGTGAATGCCGTAGGACCGCAGGCGGTCCGAGCAGACGGGACGCGCGCCGGTGGCGCGGAACCGCCCGGTGACACGGCCGCGCGGGCTGATGCCGGTGCGCTCGAACTCGAAGATATCCTGCATCTCGACCTGGTCGCGCTCCACGCCCACCACCTCGCTGATCGCCATGACCCGTCGCGACCCGTCGATCAGGCGCGCGGTGTGGATGACGACGTTGACGGCGGAGGCCAGCATCTGCCGGATCACCTTGTCGGGAATGTGCTGGCTGGCCATCATGACCATGGTCTCCAGGCGCGAGAAGGCGTCGCGGCTGGAGTTGGCGTGGGTGGTGGTCATCGAGCCGTCGTGGCCGGTGTTCATGGCCTGGAGCATGTCGAGGGCCTCCGGGCCGCGGCACTCGCCGATGACGATGCGGTCCGGGCGCATACGCAGGGCGTTGATGACCAGGTCGCGCTGGGTGATGGCGCCGGCGCCTTCGATGTTCACCGGGCGCGTTTCCAGGCGCACGACGTGGGACTGCTGCAATTGCAGCTCGGCGGTGTCCTCGATGGTGACGATGCGCTCCTCGTCGCGGATGAAGCGCGACAGGGTGTTGAGCATGGTCGTCTTACCCGAACCCGAACCGCCCGAAACCACCACGTTCAGGCGCGCCTCGACGCAGCCGCTGAGGAAATCCAACATGCCGGTGGTGAGGGTCTCGTTTTTCAGCAGGTCTTCGGTGGACAGCAGCTTCTTGCCGAAGCGCCGGATCGACATCACCGGGCCGATGAGGGACAGCGGCGGGATGACGGCGCAGACGCGGGAGCCGTCGCCCAGGCGGGCGTCGACGATGGGCGAAGAGTCGTCAATGCGGCGGCCTATCCCCGACACGATGCGGTCGATGATCATCCGCACGTGGTTCTGGTCCTTGAAGCGGACGTTGGTCTCCACCAGGTGGCCGCCGCGCTCGACGTAGATCGAGTCGAAGCCGTTGACCATGATGTCGCTGACGGTGGGGTCCTTGAGCAGGGTTTCCAGGGGGCCGAGGCCGAAGACCTCGTCGAGGACCTCCTCGATGAGCCGCTCCCGCTCGTTGAGGGTCATCGGGATGGCCTCTTCCGAGGCCAGCCGCTCCAGGACCGAGCCGATCTGCTCGCGCATGCCCTCCTTGTTGAGTTCGCGGAGCTGATCCGGCGTCAGGACGTTGAGCAGGCGGGCGTGCAACTGCGTCTTGATGCCGAACCACCGGTCGGCGGCAGTGCCCGGCCGGCTCATCACACGACTACCCATAGACTAGAGTCCCTTCTCTGGAATGGCGGTGTTCACTCCGATTTTCCCACATCGTTTTTTCCGCCATTGGCGCGCTTGCCGCCGGCCGCCTTGTCGACAAAGGCGCGGAAGGCGCGGTCCATTTCACCCGCCGCTTCGCGATGGGCCACCAGAGGGCGGGCGCGGTTGATGGATTGCAGCACCGCCGGGGACGGGGGGAGGCCGTAGAACACCGGCTGGTTGAGAGTCTGCTGGATCTGTTCCAGGCCGGCGTGGGTGGAGTTGATGCGCTTGGAGTACTGGTTGACGACGATCTTGATCTGGTCCTGGCTGAAGCCCATGCGCATCAGGTAGGCGATGTAGCGCTGGGCGTTGCGGATGGTGGGGAACTCCTGGTTGACGACCAGGAAGATGCTGCTGGAAACCTGCAAGGCGCCCAGGACCACCTCGTCGGTGATGTTGCGGCCGGCGTCGATGACGATGGACTCGTACTTCTCGACCAGGAAGGTGGCGAACTCGCGGAACATGGGCTCGGTGAAGTAGCCGCGGTGCTCGAGCGAATCCGGGGGCCCGAGCAGGAAGAAGCCGAGCGGATCGCGCATGACGAAGCCTTCGAACAGGGCCTGGTCCATCCGCTCGATGTTCTCGCCCACCTCCAGCAGCGTGTACTGGGGCGCGGCGCCGAGTTGCATGGCGACGTCGTTGCCGATCCAGTCCAGGTCGATGAGCACGGTCTGCTGCTTGCGCTGCGCCAGCACGGAGGCGAAGTTGACGGCCAGGGTGGTGGTGCCTACCCCACCCTTGGTTCCCAGGAACGTGTAGACCCGGCCCAGCCGGCTGCCGGCGGGACCGGAGACGCGCTTGGGGGCGTGCTCGAGCCGGCTCATGGCGTCGCGGAATTCGACGCGCTTGAGGGGCTGCAACAGGAAGTCGCTGGCCCCGGCGCGGACCGAGGCGATCACCGTCTCGCCGTCGGCGTGGTAGTTGGAGGCGATGACATAGATGTCGGGGGTGGCCTGCCGCACCTTCTCCATGGCCTTCAGGCCGCCCTCGGTATCGCTGGCCAGGTCGACCAGGAGGGAGGCGTCGGGATGGCGCTCGAGATCCTGGAGGACGCGAATGTAAAGGTTCGAGGAGATTTCCGGATACTCCGCGATCACCTTGGCGTTGGCGATGTTCAAAAGGTTCTCTCGAACCGTCTCGCGAAAATGCTCGTCATTGGAGGCGACGAGAAGGTTGATGGCCATGATCTCTCCTAGGGGGAGCACTCCCCGGTCTCGGGGTCGCACCCGGCGCTTTCCATGCGCATCGAGGTGCGGAAGTCCGGAATCGTAATCGCCGGCAGTCCGAGCCGGGTCAGAAACGCGTGCGCGAACTCATAGCCCTGAATCCTGACGGTCACCACGTCGGGCACGCACAGCGTGGAGCACTCCCCGTCCGAACAGGTGTATTCCACCAGGTAGCCGGAGTCGGCGTCGCGCGAGTAGTAGGTGATCGAGATCAGGTCGGCGCCGGCGTTCTGGAACTGGTCGCGGTCGATCATGTAGGGGACGTTGTTGCGCATGTACTCGAGCACGTTGTCGCCCGCGCTTTGCCAGCAGTGGGTGGCGGCATAATGCGCCCCGTCGCGGGCGAACTCGATGACCGAGTGCCACACCCACAACACCTGCGCGGTGAAGATGATGGCGCAGACGATGGGCATCAGCACGCCGCCATAGACGATCACGAACTCCATGATCTGCTGGCCGGAATCGCAGCGCCGGAGGGCGCGAAGACGGCGGATGAAGTGAGGCCTGTGCCAGCCGGGCGCGCGCATCACGTTCCTCCGTAGGGCACGCGGACCATGGGCCGCAGCGGGAAGGCCGTGAAGGACATGAAGGGAATCACCGGCCGCACGCTGTAGCCGTCGGTGAGGTACACCACCAGGTAGTCGGGCGAGCCGCCGCCGGCGGCGGCGTCGCAGCCCGTGATCGAGCAGTCGCACTCCTGCATTTCGCCGGAGTCGCTGTTGTAGCGTTCGATACGGATGGTGATCTGATCGATGGTGAGATTGGGGACGAGGGAATCGGTGGAGCCGTCGCTCGACCCGGTCAGGGCGAAGTTCTTGGCGGCCTTGATCTGGTCGTCGTCCGAGTCGCAGAAGTTCACGCCCTGCTGGGTTCCGATGAGGCGCGCCAGGGAATACAGGATCTTCTGGAGCGTGTAGTAGGTGTAGGTGATGCGGGCCAGCTCGACCATGCCCCACAGCAGCATCGCCAGGACGGGCAGATACAGCACCGTCTCCATGATGGTGGACCCCCGGCGGTTCCGCGCTGGCGAGGCGGCTCTCATTGGTGCAGGACCACCTTTCCGGGGCCGGCCGCCTGCGTGCAGCCGGCAAAGGATCCCTGCTTCAGCGGCATGACGCTGCCGATGTAGAGCGCCGCGAACCGGCCGTTGGTGTCGCTGGGCGTGATGGTGGTGGTGTCGGGGTCGGGCTCGATCAGGAACTGGCGGAATCCCAGCACGTTCATCGCGCCGGAGGAGCTCAGCTCTTCCACGATGGGGACGGTGATCACCCGCCGGCCGTTGCCGGTGTACTCGGCGTAGGCGGAGAGATCGGTGAGGTCGGTGTCGGGCTGGTAGGCGGTGGACATCGTGTCGATGTCGGTGATGCTGTCGCTGGAGCAGCCGTCCGGCACGGTGGAATCAAAGCGCGTGTAGAGCCCGCACAGCAGGGAGGTGACCGGAGCGGGCGCGGAACTCGAGCAGGAACCCACGGTGGCGTTCTCCCAAAGATCCTCGCCGTCCTCGGTCTGCACGGTGACGCAGGCGTAAGTGGAAGTAGCGGAAGGCAACAGCCCCTGGGCGCCGATGCGGTAGGCCTGCTGGTTCTCCGCCGCGTACAGGTCCTCGCTCTCCTCGTTGTAGCGGTTGATCATCAGGTAAGGGACCAGGGTGGTGGCGCCGGTGATGGCCGACGGCGTCGTTCCCCCGGAGCAGTAGAAGTAGAACGTGTACTTGGTGTCCAGTTCGTAACCGAAATTGGTGGTGTCCTCGGTGTCCAGGGCGCCGATGGCGAGGGGCTGGATGGCGCAGGCGGTGCAGAGCGGGGCGCTCATGCCTGCCACCGAACTGACCGTAATCGGCGTCTTGCGGTCGGTGACCGTGCTCAGAAAGCCCCAGAACAGCAGGGGCGCCTCGGCGGTGATGCTGACCTTGACGTGTCTGGCGGTGGAGCCGGACACATCGCCGGAGGTGGAGCCGCTGGTTCCGGTGGCATCGGCCGCCGCCTCGTAGAAGACCGGCTCGGAGAACTCGCTGGTCAGGTTGTCCGCCGTTCCGCCGATGGGGTTGCCGCGGAAGTTGTACTTGTTGCCGTAGCCGGAGGTGGTTTCGAGCGTGAGCCGGGCGGCGGTGGTGGCGGCGGCGGTGGAGGCGTCGGTGCCGATCAGTTGGGCTGCGGCCGCCAAAGCCGCCGCGTCCGCCGCCGCCTTGAGTTCGCCCTTGATCATGTAGAGCCGCCCGAGATCGACCGCGAAGCCCATGAAACCGAAGAAAACGGGCACCATGATGACGACCAACTGCACCGAGGTCGTGCCCCGGCGGAAGGCGCCCGTTCGCCGCCCGGCGATCATCGCGTTGTTAGGGTTCCTGGTGCCCACGCGGTCCGACAAACTCCGCTTTTCTGGATTTCTTTTTCTTCTTCGCCGCCGCGGCGGCCTTCTCATCCGTCACGGTCGGCAGCCACTGCTCCGGATTGTCGAGCAACTGAGGTCGTTCGGAAGCCGGCAGCGGACGCACGAAACGGGGCGTCACCACCACCAGCAGCTCGTCGGTCGCCTTCTTCAGCGACCGGCTGCGGAACAGATGCCCCAGCACCGGCAGATCGCCCAAGTACCTGATCCGGTTCATCACCGAAGTGACGCGGTTGTCGATCAGCCCCGCGATGGCAAAGCTCTCGCCGTCCTTGAGGATGATTTCGGTATCGGCGCGGCGGGAGGTCAAGGCGGGAATCAGCACGCCCTGGAGCGTGACGGCGTTGGAGAAGTCGAGCGAGCTGACCTCGGGGGCCACCTTCAGATGAATCGCTCCGGAGGCGGTGACTTTGGGCGTGAAGGCGATCTGGATGCCGAACTTTTTGAACTGCACGGTGACCACGGGGGAGACCGCGCCGCCGGTTGAGGTTGAGGTGAGAGTGGGGAAGGGGAACTCGCCGCCGGCCAGGAAGCTGGCCTCCTGGCCTTCGAGCGTGATCAGGTTGGGCTCGGCCAGAATCTGGAGCAGGTTGCGGCTCTGCATCATGCGGATGGTGGCGCCGATATTGAGGTCGGGCCGGAAGACGAACAGGTTCAGCAGGTCGGCGAAATTGACGGTGTTGTTGTTCAAATCTCCGTCCTGGATCTGGAACTGGCTGAAGCGCGGCTGCTGGAACTGCTGCGTGGACAGGCTGCCGATGCCCTTGGCGTTGGTGCTGAAGATGTTGAAGCCGGTCTCGGTCAACGCCGACCGGTCCACGCTGGCGAACTTGACCTCGAGCAGAATCTGCCGGGGATCGTTGGGCGGAGGGACCTGGAGCAGGTTGACCACCTGCTTGGCCTTGGTCGAGGCCAGGGCCGCGGCGCGCTTGGCCTCCTCGCCGTCCTTCACCGTGCCTGTCAGCACGAGGGTTTCGCTGTTGCCGGTGACCTGGATGGCGGGGTTCTGGATGCTGTCGCGGATCTCTTTCCTCAGGCCTTCGTACTCGCTGGGATCGGCGACCACGCTCACCTGGTAGCGGATGGGGGGGGAGCCGGATTCCCAGATGACCACCGTGGTCTTGCCCAGACCTTTGGCGGTGATCATGACTTCCTGGGGCGACACCACGATGGCGTCGGAGACCTTGGGTTCGGCCACGGCGACCTTCTGCACGTCGCGGTTGAAATGAAGCAGCTCGCCGCGCCCCACCACCAGGGTCAGGTCGCGCGACAGGGTGGTCTGCGCGGCCGCGCCGCCGGCCAGCAGAGCCAGGAGGCCCACACACAGGAGTAAGCGGCCGGCTTGTCGTCCGCGGGAGTAGGAAGTAGGTTTCATGAGCGTGACATCAGCCCCCAATCAATCCTGGAAGGTCTCCTGGACATGCTTGTCGCCGCGATAGACGTCGATGACCCAGCGCGGTTTGGGCGGCTCCTTCTTCTCTTCTTTCTTGGGCGGCTCCTCTTCCATGCCGAGCAGGTTCGCCCACACCTTGTCGTCGCGGATATTCGGCGTGTTTCCCAATCCGCCGGGCCGCCGGCGCGCCAGGCGGGTGGCGATCAGCGGGTCCAGATCGATGGCGGTGGCCGGTGTCGAGTCCTCCAGGGTGGAGCGGTCCAGAGGGTTGCGCAGCGCCAGGCTGATGCGGCCGTGGCTCCTGGCCAGTTCCAGCTTCTTGGCCTCTTCGGGGGTGACCAGCAGGGTGGCCGCCTGCTGCTGCGGCCGCGGCTGGCGGGGATCGGTGACCTGACCCACTTCGGTGGTGCG
>CAYOTD010000146.1:0-9466 GCA_964406685.1 uncultured Solibacteraceae bacterium
AGATGCGGATGTGCGTCTTCCCCAAACACTACGCCTTCAACGCCAACGAGCCGCAGTACTACCCCTTTGAGCGGGACGCTCAGGGCAAGAACGACTTCACCCGTTTTAATCCGAAGTTCTTCCAGCACTTCGAGAGCCTCGTCAAGAGCTTGCAGGACCTCGGCATCGAGGCCGATCTGATCCTCCTGCACCCGTACGATCGCTGGGGTTACAGGAACATGCCCGCCGAGGCCGACGACCGCTACCTGCGCTACACCGTCGCCCGCCTGGCCGCTTTCCGCAACGTCTGGTGGTCGCTGGCTAACGAGTGGGACTTCATGCGGGAGAAGACGCTCTCGGATTGGGACCGTTTCTTCCGCGTCGTCCAGGAAAGCGACCCCTACCAGCACCTACGCTCCATTCACAACGGGACGATTCTCTACGACCACGCCAAACCTTGGGTGACTCACTCCAGCATTCAGAGTCACGATTTCGACAAAGCCGCCTACTGGCGCGACGCTTACAAGAAACCTGTCATCTACGACGAGTGCCAGTACGAAGGCAATATTCCACAGCGATGGGGCAACATCTCGGCCGAAGAACTGGTACGCCGTTTCTGGCTGGGCACCGTGGCGGGCACATATGTCGGGCACGGCGAGACCTACCTGGACCCCAACGACATCCTGTGGTGGTCCAAAGGCGGCGTCCTCCACGGCCGCAGCGAGCCGCGCATCGCGTTCCTGCGCAAGATCATCGAGGAATTCCCGGCGGAAGGTCTCACCCCCATCGTGGATAAGTACCCGGCCGGAGGCGTAGCGGGCAAGTACTATCTCTATTACTTCGACTCCCACCAGCCGGGCCAGTGGCAATTCGACCTGCCCAAGGGCGTTCGTTTCAGCGCCGATGTTATCGACACCTGGAACATGACCATCACGCCGGTTCCAGGCGCTTTCGAGGGTAAGTTCGTGTTTCCGCTGCCGTCGAAACCGCATCAGGCAGCGCGCTTCCGCAGAATCGACTGAGGACGAATGATCGCTAGTTCACAAGAGGACATCCGCAAGGCGGCGGCCAGGATCCGCGCCTCCGCGCTGCGCATGGTCCATCAGGCCAAGGTCGGCCACCCCGGAGGCGACCTGTCGGCGGCCGACATCCTCGCCGTCCTCTACCATTCGGTATTGCGCGTCAGCCCTTCCCGGCCGGGCGCGCCAGAACGCGACCGTTTCATCATGAGAAAGGGGCACGCAAAGGGCGCCTACTACTCGGCGCTCGCTCTGGCCGGCATCTTTCCCGAGCAGGAACTAGCCACGTACATGAAGCCGCTCTCGCGCCTCAGCGGCCACCCCAACCGGGCGAAACTCCCCGGTGTCGAGGCCAGCACGGGAGCCCTGGGGCACGGTCTGCCCATCGCCGTCGGGACCGCGCTCGCCGCCCGCATGGACGGCGCTTCGTGGCGGACCTACGTCCTCACCGGCGACGGCGAGTTGCAGGAGGGTAGCAACTGGGAGGCGATCATGGCGGCCGCGCACTTCGGGGTTGACAACCTGACAGTAATCGTCGACCGCAACGGCTTGCAGCAGGGCGAGTCGACCGAAAACACCATCCGGCTGGAGCCGCTGGCCGACAAGTGGCGCGCCTTCGGATGGGCAGTCCGCGAAGTAGACGGCCACGATCCGGCGGCGCTGGTCGAGGCCTTCGGCGCTCTGCCGTTCGAGGCCGGAAGACCGAGCTGCATTATTGCCAGGACCCACAAGGGTCGCGGCGTCTCCTTCATGGAAGACCGCGTCGAATGGCACCACCGCATCCCCAACGACGAGCAACTGGCGCAGGCACTACGAGAACTGGGCGCGGCCGAGTAGCCGGCGTGGATTCCGGGTTATACCTTCTGGAGGTCCCAGCCATATGCCGGTTCGAGCGCACCATCTGGTCTGTCTGTTTGCCGCCGCCCTTCTGGCGCAACAATCCTGGAAGGACAAACCCGCCGCGGCCTGGAGCCAGGAGGATGCACGAGAGGTTCTGGCCGGCTCACCCTGGGTGAAACCGGCGGCAGTCGCCGTGAAGCGCGATTTCAGCGGTCCGCGCATGCGCCGGGGCGGGCTGGACATGGGGGGCTTATCCATGGGCGGGATCGGCATGGGTGAGAGCGGCATGGGTGGTCCGCGGGGAGCACGCGGCGGAGGGCCCCCGCATGCGCCGCCGGGCAAGCGCGAGGGAAGGCTCCCGGCAATCCTCGTGCGCTGGGAAAGCGCCGTGCCGGTGCAGGAAGCCCACCTGAAGCTGCGTCACACCGACGCGCCGGAGGTCGACGAGGACAGCTATACCATCGCCGTTCTCGGCCTCGACAATCGGGTGGTTGGAAGCGACCCGGCCGATCTTGAGAATCAGATCAGAAGCCGGGCGGAGCTTGCCCCGGCGGGCAGAAAGCCGATCCCGCCCTCCGGGGCCCGCGTCCTGCCGAGAGACGACGGCCTGATCGTTCTGTTCACGTTCCCCCGGCGGTCCGAGGTCTCCGCGCGCGACAAAGAAGTCAAGTTCAAAGCGCAGATTGGACCCTACGAGGTCACGTGCACCTTTGAACTTACTGAGATGACTTACCGGGGAAGGCTGGAACTGTAATTCGTCCGGAGCGGATCGTTGCCAGTACGGGCGGCCGGCGGTTCTGGCCGAATTCATCCCACTCGATCCGCCCGCTCACGCCCGCGTAGCCGGAATGCTGTTGCAGGGCGTCGCGCAGGCGCGCGCGGTTAAGTCCCCCCTTGCGCACCGCCGCAGCCGTCAGCCGGACACTGTCGTAGGCGCAAGCGGCGCCATAGTCGGGCTCCCGCCGGTAGCGGGCAGTGAACCTTCGCGCGAACTCCTCATCCGCTGCACCCACCCAGGGAAACAGGACGCCCTCCGCCGCCTCGCCGGCCGCCTCCACGAACGCTGCCCGGCCGAGCCACGGCCCACCAGCGATCATGCCTGCGTACTCCGCCGCGCGCAGCGCCCTTACCACCCTCGCGCTCGCGCTGGCGACCGCGATGACCACGGCCGGCTCCTGCACCTTCTCGACGCCCACTCCCGCCCGGCTCGCTTCGAACTCGGTGTGGGCGCGAATCCTGACGTTCTCCCGCCCGAACGCCGCTCTCAGGCTGCCCACGAAGGCCCGCGAATCGTGGTCCGTGGCCGAAAGCAGCGTCACCTGCCGCCCGCGTAGCGCTTCCGCCAGAAGGGCGGCGTGCAGGTGATCCCCCTGCACGACGGAAAACATCCAGGCGACACCCGCCATGTGAATACTGCGGTCGGTGGCCACCGGGTTAATCAGCGGTAGCAGTGCCTTGACGACCACCTGCTCTCCCAGGTGCGTTCCCGCGCCCTCGATCGAGCCGATGATGGCCCAGACCCGGTCGACAAACGCCATGCGCGTGATCAGCGCCGCCCCACCGCTCCAGGGGTTCTCCGTCCAGCGTGGTACCAGCCGGAAGGGAATGCCCTTGTAGCCGCCCTCCCGGTTCACTTCTTCGATCGCCAGGGTCGCGCCCTGCCACAGGATCCCTCCGTCGGGGTGGGATTCTTCCGATGGCCCGTAGTAGCCGATCAGGACCTCACGCACGCCGGCCGGCTCGGGCAACTCGCGCCCCGGACCTTCGAACGTAGGGGGAGACTTGCGCGCGTCCTTGTACTGCGCCTCGCACAGGCGCGCGCCCGCCAGCAGCAGTGCGGCGCGCCGCGTCACATCGCGCCCGGCGCCTCGAGTCCGACGCTTTCCGGGGTCCGCCGCGGAATGCTCGGCTTGGGGACGCTGAGATCCTCGCGCGAGTAGTACTTCCAGCGCCCGCGTTCGAGCCGCGCCAGGAAGACTTCGCCGAGATCGTCCAGCGCGCCGCTGAAAGGTATCTCGCCCGTCACTCCACGAAACGGTTTCGCGCGGTAGGCCAGCAGGTCGCGCATTTTGGCGCGGTTCAACCCGCCCTCCTGGATGGCCCAGATCAGCATGTTCATGCCGTCGTAGCCGTGCGCGGCGTAGGTTTCCGGCTCGTCGCCGAAGCGTTGGCGGAATCGTTCGCGGAAAGCGAGGAAGACGGGATCCTTCCGCGCGGGGTTCCAGGGAAAGCCGGCAATCACGCCCTCGGCGTTGGCTCCGGCGATCGCGCGGAACTCCTCCGACACCGTGCGGTCGCATCCGTAGAACGGCTGCCTCATCCCCATCCTGCGCATCTGGTTCAGGATCAGCGCGCCCTCTTGCGCGTCACCCCAGTGAACGACCGCATCCGGCCTGGAGGCGATCAGCCGCTCCAGTTGCAGCGAGAAGTCGGTCGAGCCAACTGCGTAGGCCATCTCGATCAGCGCCGGCCGCTTCAACCGCCGCGCGCTGTCGCGCACCTCGCGCACCCCGAACCGGCCATAGCGGTTCGATGCCCGGATGATGGCGATGCGCTTGTGGTCCATCTTGCGGATGATGTAGTCGATCAGCAGGTAGCCCATCTGCCGGTCGTCGCCGATACAGCGCATAATCCAGGGGATGTTGGTCTCGATGAAGGTCGGATCCGTGTCTCCCGAGTTGATCATCACAACTTCCGCCTTTAGCGCCACGCGGATGGCGATGTGGCTGTTGGCGCCGTCGATGGTGCCCAGGATGCCCCAGACCTCATCCTTGTACGCCATCTTGATGATCTCGTTGCCGGAGGCGCCCCACAGTCCGTTGTCGTTGCTCACCACCATCTCGAACGGGATCTTGCGCTTGAGATAGCCGCCGCGGGCGTTGGCCTCCTCCAGCGCCAGCCGCGCACCCTGAAGCATCTTGATCCCCAGCGCCTCTTCGTGGCTTTTCCCCCCGGTGGCCACCGACACCGTGGACATGATCGGCCCGATGAAACCGATCTTCACGCTCTTCAGTTCCGGACCGGGTTCGGGAATCGCGCGCCCCGGGCCCGTATACTCCATCTGGGTCAGGAAGTGCCGCTTGTAAGGCTTCACGCCGCCGTAAGGTTCGACGTCCTCGGGCGTGTTGCCGTAGTTGGTATCTACCTTCAGCGGCAGATTGGGCGTTTGCCAGGCGGTGAGCGAGTTGATCTCTTTCAGGATCCGTGCCGCGTCCGGGTCTTCCAGCACGATCCACGGTTCCACGGCCGCATTCGGGCGGTACTGACCGGAAGCCGCCGCGGCGAACAGCAGCGCGATAAGCGGTTTCATTTCGCCGCCCCTGTCTTCGCCAACAGCCTGGGCCGCTCGCGCAGTCCCGGATAGTAGCCTTCGCCCACGCCCCAGCCCAGGCCCTTGGCCGTTCCGATCCAGACGTCGTTGCCGTCGATGTCGGCGGCAATGATGAAACTGTGGGGAATGCCAACCGGCATCTCGACCGTCTCCAGCACCTCCTTGTCGCGCGTGACCACGGCCTTGCCGCCCTTGCCCACCGGGTCGCGCGTGTACGCCACCCAGGTGTTGGTGGCGAAGTCCGTGATCACCCCCACCCCCTTGTCCGAACAATACCAGGCTTCGTTGGCGCTGCGCGCCCTCACGTTGTTGTTGAAGTCGCTCGGCAGCCCGGAATCCTGGTTGTAGAATGAACGCCAGTGCCGGCCGTCATAGCGGCTGGCGCCGAAATAGGCCGACACCCAGAGCGTGTCTTCGGCCTGCTGCGCGCCGGTGGTGATGACGTGCAGGATGCCGTCGTCGCGGTAGAGGTCGATCTCCATCTCCCCGTCCGGATCGATGTAGTCCTTCCAGCGGTTGGCCTTGATGTCGTACTCGAGCACGCCGCTGCCCCAAATCGCCAGGAACACCTTGTCCTTGCCGTTGTAACTGACGGCGTAGTTCCAGATCTCCTCCATGGGGGCGTTCTTCTCGGTGAAGATGCTCCACTCGTTGGTTCTGGTGTTGTAGCGGCTGGCGCCGGCGGTGGTGGCCGCCCAGACGTTGTCGTTCTCCACCGCCACGCCGTAGACCACGTCGTTCACCAGGCCGCTGTTGAGTTGGTGCCAGTGGTCGAAGCGCCCGCCGCTGAACCGCGCCAGACCTCCGCCGAACAGTCCCAGCCACACGTCGCCGGTCTTCGGATCGACATCGATGGCCGTTACGGCGCGGAAGGGCAGGCCATCCTTCTCCGTCCAGCTCTTGATCCTCCCGGTGCGCTTATCGATCATCGCCAGGCCGTTTTCGGTGCCCACCCAGACGCGCGGCCCGTCCGCCTTGACCGAGAAGATGTGATCGTTCGGCAACCCGTCGGCGACGGTGAACTGCTTCCACTTGGTGTAGAGGTAAGGAAGCTTCGCCGGCGCCTCCGCCGCGCGCGCCGCCGCCAAGGCGAAAACGAGGAGAGATGCGATCGTCTTCATAGCGTTTTCAGGTACTCGATCAGATCGTTCAACTGATCCTTGGTCATGTCATTGGTTACGCCGTGGCGGTCGTCCGGATTGTACACCGTCCAGATCTCTTCCAGGGTAGCCGCCATACCGTTATGCAGATAGGGAGCCGAGTCGTAGATGTTGTTCAGGTGCGGCGTGTCGAACCGGCCCGTGCGGTCCGACGGCTGCCGGGTGCCGACATCATGCGGTGAGCGATCGGTAAAATAGGGTGGGAAGTGGCACGTAACACAACGATTCCCGTCCGGGATCGGCCGGCCGTCGTTGGTGGTGTCGCGCTCGAAGATGATCTTGCCGCGCCGCTGCGCCGGATTGAGCCGCGCGCCGAGAGCCCGGTAGCGGTTCAGCGGCCGCTCGATCGTGGTCACGTACAGATCCACCGCGGAGAGTTCTTCGGGCGTGAACGGCAGCAGTCGCGTAAAGAAGACCGACAGGCGCGCCCCGCACTGCCGCGACAAGCTGGGGTTGGTTCCTTCCCACTTGAAGGGCGCGGTGTCGAGGATGCCACGCAGCGTCCGGTTGTCCACCGGGCCGACGCCGATGCCGTCGGACTCGATGTCGTAGGTCACGCCGTCGATATGCCCATCCGGGTGGCACGACGCGCAGGCATACTGCTTCCGGAAGGTGATCCGCGCGTTGTGAAACAGGATCTCGCCCCGCCGCCTCTTTGTGATCTCGGCGGGCCCGCCCAGGCCGATGCGCGCCACGCTCTCCATGCCGCGCAGATCGATCACGCTGAGCGAATCGTCCAGCGCGTTGGCGACGTAGGCCACATCGCCGGCCGGCGCGATCAGAATGCCCCGCGGACTGGCTCCTACCGGAATGTGCTTGACCACGAACTCGGTGGGATACCCCAGGTGGTTCGGCAGGACGTGCCGCCGCTGATACGGCGTGGCGCGCTTCACGATCGAGATCAGCTTTGCCACATCGACCACCGCCGCGCGGTCCGTGCCCGCGCTGGTGACCAGCGCATACCGGCCGTCCGGCGTGCAGGCCACGGCGCTGGCATCCGCGAAGCCCAAGTTGGGTTCGTCCAGCAACACTTGGTCGGCTCCACCGTCACTCCAGAGAACAGCCAGGCCGTTGGTGATAGTCCAGCCCTGCAACAACCGGGTCATCGGCACCAGGCTCTTGGTGCGGTTCAGCGTGGCCAGGGCGAACTCGCCCTTCGGATGCCAGGCCGCCCCCATCATCATGTTGGCGCCGTCGATCACGCGCCGGTCTTCCACCACGCCGCGCCCGGTTTCGATCGCGGTCACTTCGGAAACGAAGGGAGTCCGCAGCGCCGTGAACCGCGCGAGCATATTGGTCACCAGCAAGGTGGCTCCGTCGGGCGAAAGCGCCGCGGACCACGGGCCGCGGCTCGCGCTCAGGGTTTTGCGGTACTCCAGCGAGCGCGCGTCGAAAACCGAGATGTCCTCCGACGACGTGTTCAGAACGTAGAGAAGCTTCCCTTCCCGATCCGTGGCCACTCCGTGCGGCTCGTCGCCGACGGCAAGGGTGCGCTCGACCCTCCGAGCCTCGGCGTCGATCACCGAGACCGTGTCGTCGTGGCGGTTGCTGACAAAAGCCCGCTGCCCATCGGGTGTGAAGGCGACCGCGATCGGCATCCCGCCCACCGCAATCTCGCCCTTGACCGCGCGCGCGGCAGTGTCCACAATGACGACCGAATCCGACGCCTCGCACGTCACCCACAACTCCTGCGTTCCCGGGCGCAGCGCCAGCCCCCGCGGATTCTTGTAGCGCGGCTCGACGGCCACAGGCGGCAGCTTCGTGGGATGAGCGATCTTCTTCATCCCCACGATCACGTCGAAGCTCTTGCTGTGACACCTCCGGCACGTCGCCTCCGTCACCGGCTTCAGCCCCGCCCGCTCCGCCGCGCGCCGGTCGCGCATGATGGCTTCGGGGATGTAGCCGCTCCCCGGACCGTGGCAGGCTTCGCAACTCACGCCCTCCTCGGCAGCAGCGCCCACGGCATGGCACTTCAGGCACTCGGGCGCATGTTGCGGATCTCCCTTGATCCCTCTCTTGGCGGCCTGCGCGTAGGCGGCCGGCGTGGAGAGCACGCCCCAGGCGCGCGCGTGCGGTCCCATGCGCCAGATGCTGTACTGGTGCCCGTGCTCTTCCCCGCGATGACAGGAGCCGCACACCGCCGACCCGACGTACTTGAGCGCGCCCTGGGCGGCGGGGAGATCCGGCGGCTTGCCAACGACGTGCTCCGTCTTCGGCAGCGGATGCGCGAGGGCCGCCTTCGCCTTCTCCCGCCCGAGATGAATGGTCTTGAGAACCGCTTCGTGAGAGCCCTTGACGACATGGCAACCTTGGCAGAACCGGTCGTCCGGCATGCGGAGGCCGGCCTTCATGGCCTCGTCGCGATTGCGCATGATCGCTTCCGTCATGTACTCGCTGCCCGGTCCGTGGCAGGCTTCGCACTGCACGCCATCTTCGGTACGGAAGTTCTCGTCCTTCTCCCAGCCCTCGGCGTTGTAGGCGGTGGCGTGGCACCCCAGGCAGATCGCCGCCTCCTGCGGCTTCTGCCGCAGACCGCTCAGCGCCGCGATCCGGCCTGCCTCGGGAAGCGCCAGCACGGCCCAGGCGCGGCTGTGCTTGGAGTGCACCCACAGGCCCAACTGGTCGCCCATGCTCTTGCCCGTGTGGCAGGCACCGCAGGCCCGCGCGCCCATGTACACGGGCTTCTTGGGAGCGCCATCAAGCCCCGCCAGCGCGGCGCCCAGGACCAGGACTGCGAACCGGCCTCTCATCTCGCCTTCGCCTCGTGTAAGTATCTAACAAACTGGTTGGCTTTGACCCGCTCGTGCCGCTCCGCCTGCCCGTCCGGCCAGCGGATCTCCACGCCGGCGGTCTGCTCCTTGGCCAGCCCGAAATGCAGGCGCCCGTCGCCCGCCGACAGGAACCCCCGCACCGGATTCACGTCTTCGATCCGGCGCAGCGGCCCGGTGGTAACGGTAACCCGCGCGCCCACGGCCAGCCGCTCGCCGGTAGGGAATCTCAGCCGGGGCTCGACCGTCAGCCAGTTGCCGGCGTTGCCGCCGTCGTTGCGCAGCACGCGGCCGAGGTCGTTGAGGTTGCATAAAACCAGGTCTATGTCGCCGTCGTTATCCACATCGCTGCCCGCCAAATACGTGACA
>CAYOTD010000147.1:0-9427 GCA_964406685.1 uncultured Solibacteraceae bacterium
CGTCGGGCAGATCGCCGCCGTGCCGGGCGTGGACGTGCTCTTCGTTGGCCCCTCCGATCTGTCGCACTCCTACGGCATCCTTGGCCAGTTCGACCACCCCGACTTCGTCGCGGCCATCGAGCGCACCGCCGCCGCCGCGAAGGCGTACAACAAGGCGCTGGGCATCCTGCTACCCAAGCCCGCCGATTTGGAACACTACCTCGCCCTGGGGTTCCGCTTCCTCGCCTCCGGCTCCGACGCGGTTCTGCTCAACAACGCCGCGCGGGGGCTGGTTCAGTCGCTGCGCGAGCGGTTGCCGCGTTGATCCAGCTTCCATCGGGGCAGTGCGGTCGTCACTGAGCCGCGCGCCGGCGAGTGTTCATGAACACTCCGCGACGGAACGACTTGCATCGCAGTTGCGACAGACAGAGAATGGATGGCGGCAAACGTACTTTCTAGGGGGACATGATCATGAATACGCTCTCTCGCTGTGCCGTTCTACTTCTTGCCGCAGCCGCGGCCGTGATTGCACAGGAATCCCGCGGCAGCATCGTCGGCCGCATATCCGACAGTTCGGGCGCCGTCATTCCCGGAGTGACGGTCACCGCCACTAACGTCAACACCGGCGTAATCGCCACCGCCGGAACCAACGACCAGGGCAGCTACCAGATTCTCTTCCTCATCCCCGGCATTTATCGTGTAAGCGCCGAGATCAAGGGCTTCAAACGCTTCGAGCGCGACAACGTGGAAGTGCGGGTCAATGACCGCATCGGGCTCGACATACGGATGGAGGTCGGCGACATTACGCAAGAAGTGCAGGTGTCCGCCGAGACGCCGCTGCTGCAAACCGCGACGGCCAACGTGGGCCAGGTGATCGACAACCGCCGTATTGTCGAGCTTCCCCTGGCGCACGGCAACGCGACGTCGCTGATCATGCTCACGCCGGGCGTCAACATGAGCTACCCGGCGGGCATGAAGTACCAGGACCCGATGCGGGTGGCGCAGACCACCATGATGGCGGTGAACGGCGCGCCCTACGGCTCCACCGAATTCACCATGGACGGCGTCCCGAACACCCAGACCAGCAACGCCGACGTCGGCCAGGGCATCTCGAACCAGCCGCCGGCAGACGCCATTCAGGAGTTCAAAGTCGAGACCTCGTTCGACGCCAGCGTGGGGCACACTTCGGGAACGCTGGTCAACGCCGTCATCAAGTCGGGCACGAACGCGCTGCACGGCAGCGCCTACGGGTTCTTCCGCGATCCTTCGCTGAACGCCAACAGCTTCTTCGGGAACCGCTCGGGGCAGGCGCGCGGGGACTTCACTTACAAGCGCTGGGGCGCGAGTCTTGGCGGCCCGGTCGTTATTCCGCGAATCTTCAACGGCAAGGACCGCACCTTCTTCATGTACGCCTACGAGGGCCTGCACGAGAAAGACACCAGCGCCTACGTGCTCACCGTGCCCCAACCGCAGCAGTTACAGGGCGACTTCTCGTCGCTGCTGGCGGTGAGCGCGCAGTACCAGATCTACGATCCGGCGACCATCGCCCCGGCGACCGGCGGCCGGTATTCACGGCAGCCCTTTGCCGGCAACATCATTCCGGCCAACCGGATCAGTCCCATCGCCACGGCCATCGCCAAATACTGGCCCGCGCCGAACGTGACCGGCACCGCCGACGGGACCAACAACTTCAGCATTCAGAACCGCGCCGAGCCGATCACCTACTACAACCACCTGGCGCGCATCGATCACGTCCTGACCGAGAAACACCGGCTCTTCGGGCGCTACGCCTTCCGCCAATCGCTGTTCGGCCCCTATCGAAACCGGTTCGCCAACGCGGCATCGGGCAACAACTTCCTGGGCCGGCCCTTCAACGTCGGCCTGGACGACGTCTGGATGGCCAGCCCGTCGACGGTGGTCAACGTCCGCTACGGGTTGCAGCGCTTCCCCGGCAGCCACTTCCTGCCCAGCCAAGGTTTCGATCTGACTACGCTCGGGTTCCCCAAATCGCTGGTGGACATGGTGTCGTTCCGCGACCCGCTGGCAGTGCTGTTCCCCAATGTCAGCGTCTCGGGCCTCCAGTCGCTGCAACCGGAAGGCGCCGACAAGCGCGCACAGACGATCCATTCGTTCTTCACCGACGTCAACCGCACAGTGGGATCGCACAGCCTGAAGTTCGGCGCCGATGTGCGGGCGTACCAGGAAACCGTGGCGTCGTTCGGCGCGGCCACGCCCGCGTTCAGCTTCGACACCACGTACACACGCGGCCCGCTGGACAACTCGACCACCTCGCCCAGCGGCATCGGCCAAGGCCTGGCGGCGTTCCTGCTGGGGATTCCCACCGGCGGAGGCGTGGATTGGAACGATACGCGCGCGGTGCAGTCCAACTACTACGGCATCTACGTTCACGACGCCTGGCGCGTGAATCCGCGGCTGACACTGACCTTCGGGCTGCGATACGAATACGAGAGCCCGGTGACTGAGCGGTTCGACCGCAGCGTGCGCGGCTTCGACTACACCGCCACGCAAGCCATCGCCGCGCAGGTGCTGGCCAACTACGCCGCCAAGCCTATCGCCGAGATCCCCGCCAGCCAGTTCAAGGTCCAGGGCGGTTTGTTGTTCGCGGGCGCGGGCGGCCAGCCGCGGACGCTGTACAAAGCCGATCATAACGACATCCAGCCGCGGTTCGGCTTCTCGTATCAAGCGGCCAAGAACACGGTGGTCCGCGGCGGATACGGAGTCTTCCGCGTCTCCACCGGGCAACCGGCGCGGCGCGATCCCTACCAGACTGGCTACAGCCTGCGCACGAGCATCATTCCCACGACCGACAACGGACAGACCTTCATCGCGTCGCTGGCCAACCCGCTGCCCGGCGGTCTCCAGCGGCCGGCAGGCAACTCGGCGGGTGTCGCCACTTACCTCGGGCGGAGCATCAGCTTCTTCGACGTGGATTCCACTTCGCCCTACACGCAACGCTGGAGTCTGAACGTGCAGCAGTTGCTGCCGGCCAGGTTTCTGTTCGAGATCGGCTACGTCGGCAACCGCGCGACCAAGCTGCTGATCAGCCGCAATCTGAATTCGACTCCAAGCAGCTATCTGAGCCGCCTGCCTTACCGCGACCAAGCCGTGATCAACCGTCTCTCGGCTCAGGTATCCAACCCGTTCTACCCCCTGCTGAGCGGCACCGATCTGAGCGGTAGCACGACTTCCGTGGGCCGGCTCCTCTATCCCTACCCGCAGTTCTCCAACATGACCACGACGACCAACCAGGGCTACTCGTGGTACCACAGCCTGCAAGCGCGGGGCGAGCGGCGCTTCGCCAACGGCTTCACCTTACAGACCACTTACACCTACTCGAAGTACATGGAGGCGACCACTTACCTGAATGCGGATGATCCGAGGCCGACGCGCTCCATCTCCGTCTCCGATCGTCCGCATAACCTGAGCTCGAGCGGGATCTACGAGTTGCCCTTCGGGTCCGGCCGCCGCTACGGCGCTTCCGCCCCCGGCGCGGCGCGGGTGATGATCAGCGGGTGGCAGGTGGGCGCGGTCTTCCAGTTGTACAGCGGCCAGCCGCTGGCCTTCGGCAACATCTTCTTCAACGGCGACTACTCCTCCATTCCGCTGTCGCGCTCCGAGCGGAACATCGACCGCTGGTTCAACACCGCCGCCGGCTTTGTGACCAGCAGCGCGCAGCAGCCGGGCTCCAACTACCGGACGTTCCCGCTCTACGTGTCGGGCGCGCGGTCGGACAACTACAACGCCTGGGACATCACGGTGATGAAGAAGACCCGGGTGGTGGAGCGGATCAACTGCGACTTCCTGAACGCCTTCAACCACCCGACCTTTTCGGCGCCGAACACAACGGTGACGAGCACGGCTTTCGGCAAGGTGACCGGCGAGGACACCTGGCCGCGCTACATCCAATTCGGCATCAAGATGACATTCTGATGAGACTCGCACTCGCTCTGCTCCTGGCGGCCCGCATCTGGGCCGCCACGCCATGGGAAGCGGGCTTCCGCGATCCCGCGCCTGAATTTGGAATGGGCGTTTACTGGTGGTGGTTCGGTCCCGCCGTCACCCGGGAGGAGGTGACGCGCGAACTGGAGGTAATGAAGAAAGCGCGCATCAGCTACGCCCTGATCTTTCCCATTTATCCCCTCAGCGTGGACGATCCCGCGCGGGGCATTCGCAATCTGCGCTACCTCTCGCCCGAGTTCCTGGACGTGCTCGCCCACGCCGCGCGAACGGGAAAGAGAATGGGCATCACCATCGACGTGCTGCTGGGCACGGGGTGGCCGTATGGAGGCCCCTCCATCGCTCCGGAAAAAGGCGCCATGAAGCTGCGCTGGGAGCCGCTGCCCGGCGGACCGCCGGGGCCGGTCGAAAGGCTCGTGGGCGAGGCCGGCAATCTCCGGTTCTTCCAGAGCCCGACGAAGATGCAGGTAAAGCGGCCCTCGCTGGGCGCCGAAGGGCTGGTGATGGATCACCTCAGCCGGGAGACGGTCAAGGCGTATCTCGACGAGGTCGGCGGAAAGCTGGCGCGCGCGGTGAGGGGGAATGCGCGCGCGCTGCACTCGGACAGCATGGAGGTCTTCGGCCAGGAGTGGACGGACAACTTCCCCGATGAGTTCCGGCGCCGGCGCGGGTACGACCTGACGCCGCACCTCAACGCGCTGGCGACCGACGTGGGCCCGCTCACCGCCGATGTCCGCCACGATTACTGGCGCACGATGACAGAAATCGCCAACGACAACTACGTGCGAACCGTGCGCGAGTGGTGCCAGACGCACGGAATGGAGCTGCAAGCCGAATCCTACGGCACCCCGCCGGTGGACATGGCCAGTTTCCGCCACGTGGATCATCCCATGGGGGAGAGCCTGGACTGGAAGATGTTCGTCGCCTCGCGATGGGCCAGTTCGGCCGCGCACCAGTTCGGCAAAAGGGTGACCTCGGCGGAGGCCTACACCTGGCTCCGGCATCCGCGCTATGTCGCCACGATGGAGGACATCAAGCTGGGGACCGACCTGCACCTGCTGTGCGGCATCAACAAGCTGGTGGCGCACGGCTACGCCTACTCGCCGCCTTCGGTGGGCGTGCCGGGGTGGGGTTACTACGCCTCGATCATGCTCAACGACAACGCCACTTACTGGCCTTACTTCCACTTACTGTCCGACTATGTCCGGCGGGCCAGTTACGCGCTTTCGCTCGGCCGGCCGCGCGTGGACGTGGGGCTCTACCTGCCCGAGGACGACGTCATGGCCGGACAGGCCGTGGGGCGGGGGCTCAACCTCTACATGGCGACGAAGTACCACCTGGGCGACGGCAAGCCGGTGCCCGAGTTCGGCCTCCCGGCGGCGTATAAGTCCGAGTCGAACGTCATCAAGACGATCTTGACGAGCGGCTACACGATGGACGGCTTCGACCGCTCCATCCTTCAGGACACGCTCGACGTTTCCCGCGGCCGGCTGGCGGTGGGCGACGTCGCCTACCGGATCGTGGTGCTGCCCAATCTGCGCGGCATCGCGCTGCCGGTGCTGGAGAAGCTGGCCGCGTTCTGCCGGGCGGGAGGCACGGTGATCGCCACGCGGCGGCTGCCGGAGGCGGCCTATGGGGTCGCCGACCGCACGGCCAACTACGCCCGCGTCCGCGCGCTGGTGGCGGAGATCTTCGGCGAGGGCGCGGGACCGCGGCGGCATCGCTGCGGGCGCGGAGAGGGCATCTTCGCCGCCGATGAAACCGAAGAACTGGCGCGCGTGCTGGCCGGGCTTGGCCCCGAGATCCGCTTCGAGAGGCGCGACCTGGACGTCTACTTCCTGCACCGCGGCGAAGGCGACCGCGATATCTACTTCCTGGCGAACACGTCGGATCAGCCGAAGAAACTGCGCCTTTCGTTCCGCGGCGCCACGGGGAAGGCGCGGCTGTGGGACCCGATGGACGGCCTGATCATCGACGCCGGGAAGGGCCCGGTGTTCGACATCGATCTCGATCCGCTGGGGTCGATGATCGTGGTCTTCGATCCCGCCGCGGGCGAGGCGCCGATGTTGACGCCTGTCGGCGCGGCGGCCGGAACGATTCCGCTCAACGGACCGTGGTCGCTGTCGTTCGGCGGCGCGCCGGCTCCTCTGAGCCGCCTCGTTTCCTGGACCGAGATCCCCGAGCGGCGCTACTTCTCGGGCCGGGCCGATTACCGCGTGGAGGTTGAGATCCCGGCCGGCAATCGCCGCTGGATGCTCGATCTGGGGCAGGTGCGCGAGATCGCGGAGGTCAAAGTCAACGGCGCGCCGGCGGGCGTGGTTTGGATGCGGCCGTACCGGCTGGATCTCACCGAAATCGTCAAGCCCGGCCGCAACGTCATCGAGATCGGCGTGACCAACCTGCTGATTAATCGCGTGATCGGCGAGCCGACACCGGACTACTCGGCGCTGAAGCCGCTGCGGTTCCCCGAGCCGACCGAGAAGAAGCTGGTTCCCGAGCCGCTGCCCTCCGGGCTGCTCGGCCCGGTCGTTCTTGAATGGAGGTGAGCGATGCTCGCCGCTTCTCTGCTGGCCCTGTTGCTGGCTCCCGCCTTCGCGGACCCGCCCGCGGAAGCGGGAATGAGCATGTACTGGATCTGGTTCGGTCCGGCGCAGACGCGGGCGGGAGTGGAACGCGACCTGGCCGAGATGCGCGCGGCGCACATCAGCGGGACGGTGCTGCTGCCGGTCTATCCGCTCTCGACGGAAGGCAACTATTCGTATCTTTCCCCGCCGTTCCTTGACGTGTTGCGGCACGCCGCCGCCGAGTCCCGCCGTCTGGGGCTGGCCTTCGACGTCACGGTGGGCACGGGCTGGCCCTACGGAGGCCCGTGGATCGGGCCCGAGAACGCGGCCCGCATGATCCGGATGCGCGGCCGCGGGGAGACGCTCAAACCCGGCGAGGAGATCGTCGCCGCCTTCGGCGATCGCGTGGTGGTTTCGATGCCCACGGGCATGACGGTGAAGCGCGCCTCGATCGGCGACGAGGGCTTCGTGCTCGACCACTACAGCCGGCGCGCGCTTCAGACGCACCTTGACGCGGCCGGAGAGAAGCTCTGGGACGCGGTGAAGCAGACCGGCATCCGATCCTTCTGGTGCGACAGCCTGGAGGTGTTTCAGGCCAACTGGACGCCGGGCTTCCTCGACGAGTTCGCGCGGCGGCGCGGCTACGATCTCAAGCCGCTGCTGCCGCTGCTGTTCGGCGAAGCCACTCTCGAGGCGCGCCACGTGCGCCGCGATTTCTGGAGCACGCTGTCGGAGGTGGCGACGGACAACTTCATCGCGCCGCTCCAGCAGTGGTGCCACCGCAAGGGCGTCGCGCTCCAGATGGAGTGCTACGGACAGCCGCCGGTCAACCTGGGCGGGATGCGCTACGTCGATATGCCCGTGGGCGAGCACTACGAGTGGCGCATGTTCAACGCCTCGCGCTGGGCGGCGTCCGGCGGGCACCTGCACGGAAAGAACATCATCGGCGCCGAGGCCTGGACCTGGACGGGCATCCCCAACCGCTTCGCCGACTCGCTCGAACAACTGAAGCTGGCCTCGGACATGCACTTCGTGTCGGGCATCAATGCGCTGATGGGTATCAGTTTCGTATCGACGCCACCCGAAGCCGGCAAACCCGGATGGGCGCCCTACTGGGGACCGATCGTCAATCGCAATCAGCCGTGGTGGCCGTACTTCCCGCTGTTCAGCCGCTACGTGCAGCGCGTGAGCCACGTGCTGCGGCAGGGCCGGCCGGTGGCCGACGTGGCGCTGTATCTTCCGATCGACGACGTGTATGCCTCGACCGGCGCGGCTTCCGCGCTCAACCTTTACTTCGGCGCACGCGACCGGATGCACGGCAAGAAAGCTCCCGAGTTCGGCCTGCGCAACGCGATCGCCGCCGACACGCCCGTGATCTCGGCTATCCTGCGCGCCGGATACAGCTTCGACGGGATCGACAGCGCCACGCTGCCCCAGGCGCGGATCGAGGGCGGGCGGCTCAAGATGGGCCTCGGAGATTATCGCGTCGTCGTGCTGCCGAACCTGGAAGGCATGCCGCGCGCCGATCTGGTGAAGCTGGCGGAGTTCGCGCGCGCGGGCGGGACGGTGATCGCCACGCGCCGCCTGCCGGAGATCGCGTGGGGGCGCAGGGACGGAGGGCGCAAGCTGGAGCCGCCGGCATCCTTCGTGCTGGTCGCGGACGAGGGACCGGCGTTTCGCGCCGCGCTCCATCGCGCTGTGCCGGCCGACCTGGCGCTGGGCCGCGAAGATCCCGATATCGGCTTCGTCCACAGAGAGAGCGCGGACGGCGACTACTACTTCGTGGCGAACCTGGGCGCGGAGACCAAGCGCCTGCCGGCGAGGTTCCGCGCCGGCGCGCCGCTGGAGACCCTGGACCCGATGAGCGGCCGCACCGAGCGCGGTTGGGAAGGCGAGCTTCGCCTCGACCCCTACGGCTCGACGATCTTCCGCGTGGGGCGCGGCGAGGCACCGATCCGGCGGGCGCCGGAGCCGTCGCGCGCGATCGAAGTGAGCGGATGGAACCTGGAGCGCCACGGGCGTCTCGATCGACTGGTTTCGTGGACCGAGATTCCCGCGCTGCGCCACTACTCCGGGCCACTGGCCTACACGGCGGAGATCGACGTGCCGGGGGCGGGGGCGGCGGTGCTCGACCTGGGCGAGGTCCGCGAGATCGCCGAGGTGTCGGTCAACGGCCAGCTCGCCGGCGTCGTCTGGAAGCGGCCCTATCGCGTGGACGTGACACGCCGGCTGCGTCCGGGAAAGAACACGCTGCGGGTAGTGGTGACGAACCTGTGGATCAACGAAATCCTGGGCGCGCCGCCGCCGGACCACAGCAAGGTGAACGCAAAGTTCGGCGCGCGATTCCCCGATCCGTCCGAATGGAAACTCGCCGCGCCCGCGCCCGCGGGACTGTTCGGACCGGTGCGGCTGCTTGTCAACGCCAACTGAACCGGCGCTGATCGTCTCAGACGATGTCCGCCAGCACCGCCTGGCCGAGGGCGATGCCGCCGTCGTTGGCGGGCACGCGCTGGTGCGTGTAGACGGCGACGCCGCGGGCTTCCAGCAGCGTGGCGGCGCGTTCGGTCAGATACCGGTTCTGGAAGCAGCCGCCCGAGAGGACCACCTGGCGGAGGCCGGCGCGTTCGGCTTCCTCGACGATCCAGTTCACCAGCGCGTTGTGGAACTTCGCGGCGATGAGGGGCGCGGGGCTGTCGTCCACCAGTAGCTCGCGGATCAGTGGTTCCCAATCGCCGCCGGGGAGAGGATAGCTCTCCTCGGTCACGACATCGCCGATGGCGCGCTCGAGCAGCATGGCGGCCTGGCCCTCGAAACGGCTCTCCCGCGCCACACCGGCGAGGGACGCGACGGCGTCGAACAGCCGGCCCACGCTCGATGTGTAGGGCGCGTTCAGTCCTTTTTCCAGC
>CAYOTD010000148.1:0-2467 GCA_964406685.1 uncultured Solibacteraceae bacterium
GGTCCGAGGCCGTCTGCGGTGAGTTCGTCATGGTGACGCTGATCGTGCCCTCGGTGAGGAGCAGGGCCTTGGGTATCACCGCCAGCATGGCGGTGGTGCTGATCCAGGTGGTGGTGAGGGTGGTGGTTCCGGCGGTCACCACGCTGGCCTTGAAGAAGTGCGAGCCGCGCAGCGTGACGGTCTGGTCATTGGCGCCGATGGGCGCCGAATTGGGCCAGATGGAACTGATCACGGCCCGGCCCGGAGACACCGTCAGCGCTACGGTCACCACCAGCGACCGGTTGGACGCGTTGGGCGAAGTCAGGGTGATCTTGCCCGAGTAGGTGCCGGGCAGCAACCCATCCGTGTTGATGGACGCCGTTAGGGTCACCGGGCTGCCGGAGACGGCGATCCCCAACGCCGGAGTGATGGAAAGCCAACTGCCGCCGCTGGCTACCGCCGTGAAGGAGACCGGTTCGCCGTCGGTGGATACCGATGTGGTTTGGTCCGCCAGCGCGGTGCCCTGATCGGTGGTGTAGGTGAAGGTGAGCGTGCCGCTGGAAACCGCCATCGTCGGCGGCGGGTTCTTGACCAGCAGCGTGACCGTGATGTAGGCCGGGTCCGTCACTCCCGTCGCGGTCACCGTCAAGGTGGCGCTGTAGGTGCTCGCCACCAGCGAGGTCGGGTTCACCCGCACGCTGATGCTCGAGCCGGTGTTTCCCGTGGTCGGCGTCACGATCAGCCAGGGCGCCGTCCCGGGAACCGACACCGTGAAGGGCAGCGCGGCGCCGGCGCCGGTGCGCTTGATCTGCACCGACGACGCGGCCGGCAGCGTCGCCGCTCCAATCTGATAGCTGTAACTGAGCACGGCCGGAGTGGTGGTGATCGTTACTGTCGTCTGCGCCCACGCTTCCGCCGGGAGCCACAGGGCTCCAAGAACCAAGACAAGACACACACACCACTTCATTCGCGGCCTCCTATCCGCCTTATCGGCCGGAGAACGCCCCGCTATTATCTATGGCCGCGTTTCGGTGGGGGTATTCAGCTCTTCCGGGAATACGGCGTATCCCTGAGGCGGGGGGAACAGCGATTCCAGCAGCAGCAGGCGCCGGCGAAGATGCCGGCTGGGCAACTGCCGCGGACCGGTATCCACGTCGATGTCGCAGCAGATCCCGTGCAGATACAGGGTGAGCGTGTCGACGAAGGACTGCCGGGCGTACTCGCGGAACGCCTTGGTCTCGCGCCGCACGTTGGTCTGCCGCCGCAGCAGGGCCTGTTTCAGATGCCAGCTTCCTTCATCCACCTCGCCGTGGACGTTGGCGCCCAACTCCTCCCGCAGCAGGCTGAAGTACTGCGCCTGCTGATCGGCGCTCCAGCGTCCGGCCATCAGCCCCGCGATCTCCTGGTAGAAGGAGTAGTGGTAGTCGGCGACATCCTGGTCCTTGATGGAAAAGGCCAGCAGAGCCGTTCCGCCCTCTTCCAGGCCGACCGCGGCCGAGAAGCGGGTCTTCGCCTCGGCCGGCTTGTCCATCGAGATGAAGTCCTCGGCCGGCTTCTCCTTTCCGTTGGCGCGCTCCAGGTGGGGTCCCAGCAGGATCAGTACCTGCGGCAGGACCGCCGCGATGGTTGGCGGCAGAGCCGCGATGGGCTCGTCAAGATACTCCCGCACGTCTTCTTCGCTCAGCCGGACGGCGAGAGCGAAGTAGGAGAAGCGGTTGGTGACCGGCACCATCTGGTCCCGGAATCGTGCCGCGAACTCGCGCAGGGAAAGGCGGTTGGGGGCGGTGGGCTCGGACATCAATCTCTTCCCATTCTACCAGCCGCGTTCCGGCAGCCGCGCCCGCCCTTTGTGCTATAAAGAGGAGTTGCAACTCCGCGGAGCGAGACACTTGGCATGAAGAAACCCTTTTTCGGCTGGTGGGTCACGGCGGCGGCCTTCTTCACTTTCGGGCTGTCGGTTGGTCTGCCCTACTACAACATTTCGTTCTTCTACGACTACTTCGTCAAAACCTACAACTGGACCCTGCCCGAGATCACTCTCGGCTTCCCGCTGGCGGCGCTGCCGATCATCTTCATCGCCCCGGTGGTAATCCACCGCTATAGTCCCCGCAAGCTGATCGTCGTAGGAACGGGGCTGACCTGCCTCGCTTTTCTGGTGTTCGGGAACATGGGCGATGGCCCGGGAACCAGTATCTGGGTCTACTGGGGAGGGTGGTTCCTCTACGCGGTCGGCTACATTCTCTCCGGACCGGTTCCCCACCAGGTGATCCTTTCCCAGTGGTTCCGCAAGAACCGCGGCAAGGCGATGGGCATACTCTACGTCGGCGTGGGACTGATTGGATTTCTGGGATCGTTCCTGGTGAAACCGCTCACCGAAAGCCTGGACTTCCACAAGGCTCTCATGATTATCGGCTGCGTGGTGCTGATGGCGTGGCCGGTGGCGTTCCTGGTACTGCGCGACAAGCCGGCCGAGAAGGGCCAGTTCCCG
>CAYOTD010000148.1:2477-7428 GCA_964406685.1 uncultured Solibacteraceae bacterium
GCGCGCGGGCCGCCCGCTGGACGTTCCTCAATTGCCAGTTCCCGGACGGCGCCGACACCCCTCCGGCCGAGATCTCGGCCAAGCCTCGCAGCTACCAGTATCTGACCAGCCGCTACTCCTTCTGGCTGATTGTGTTGGGCAGCATGTGCTCGATCGGCTCCATCGGCGCGGTCAACTTCCTGATGAAGCTGGTCTTCCAGGAGAACATGGACAAAAGCATCACCGATCCGGCGCAGGCCCAGGCGCTGCTGAACTCCACCTGGCAGTCGGCGCAGATGATCATCCTGGCCTCCAGCATCGGCGGGCGGCTGCTGATCGGCGGCCTGTCGGACAAGTTCAACAAAAAGATGGTCATGACCGCCAGTTATTTTCTGTCGGCGGCGACCATCCTGTTGCTGACCACCGTGCGTCCGCCCACCACGCCCTGGGTGTTCGCCATTCTGTTCGGGTTCGCCATGGGCGCCGATTACATGCTCATCCCGCTGATGGCGGCCGAGCAGTTCGGCGTCAACTCCCTGGCGCGCGCCATGGCCATCATCCTGCCGGCCAACACCCTTTCGCAAACCTGGTTCCCGTACCTGATCTCCGTGCTCCAGAAGCATTTCGGCAGCTTCACCTACCCGATGTACATCGTATTCGCGGTGGGTGTGGCCAGCGGCCTGGCGATTGCCCTGCTGCCCAAGCCCGAAAAGGAGCCGGATGAAGCACTTCCAGTACCGAAGCCTGGCTGAGCTGAACGCCGCGGCCGTTGCTCTCGGCTGCGCGCACGTGCGTTTCGAGGAGGATCCGCGCCGGGTGCGCGAGATGCTGGCCCGCAAGGTCGAAGCGGGGTCCTTCACTCTGGGCAACTCGCTCGCCATCCATCCGATGGAAGGGTGCGACTCCACCATCGACGGCCGGCCGGACGAGCTGACCTGGCGGCGCTACGGACGGTTCGCCGCCGGCGGCGCCAAGCTGATCTGGTTCGAAGCCACCGCCGTCTGCCAGGAGGGCCGCGCCAACCCGCGGCAGCTCTGGCTGAACCCGGCGACGCGGGACGATTTCGCGCGCCTGCTGGAGATGATCCTGCGCGTTCATCGCGAGCGTTGGGGAAATGCCGGCGACCTGCTGGTCCCGTTGCAGCTCACCCACTCCGGCCGCTACAGCCACCCGGTGCGGGTCATTGCCTATCACCACCCGCTGATCGATGGGAAGACGGGCCTCCCGCCGGACTACCCCGTCATCAGCGACGACGAGTTGGAGCGGCTCGAAGACCAGTACGTCGACGCCGCGGCCCTGGCGCTGGAGGCCGGCTTCCGCGCCATCGATCTCAAGGTCACGCACGGCTACCTGCTTTCCGAGTTGATCGGCGCCAGGACCCGGCCGGGCCGCTATGGGGGATCGCTGGAGAACCGCACGCGGTTCATGCGCAACGTGCTCGGCAAGATGCGCGCCCGCTTCGGCAACCGGCTGATGTTGTGCATGCGCCTGGGCTGCTACGACGGCGTGCCCTACGAGCGCGACCCGGAGACCGGCCTGGGCCGGCCGCTGGCCTTCCCCGTGCCGTATCCCTGGGGGTTCGGCGTCGATCCGGACGATCCGTTGCGCGAGGATCTGACCGAAGTGATCCGGGCGGTGGATTCGTTCCAGGCGTCGGGAGTCGAGCTGCTGAACGTCTCGGCCGGATCGCCCTACTACAACCCGCACATCGGCCGGCCCTTCGAAAAGCCCGACGAGGGCAACTACGAGCAGCCCGAGCACCCGCTGCTGGGTGTGGACCGCCACTTCCGCATCGCCGGCCGGCTGCAACGGACGTTCCCCGGTTTGCCGATGGTGGGCACCGGCTATAGCTGGCTTCAGAAGTACGCCATCAACGCCGGCGCGCGCAACATCGCCGACGGCGGCATCCGCATTATGGGGCTCGGCCGCGGCTCGCTCGCCTATCCCGACTTCGCCGCCGACGCGCTCAGCAAGGGGGAACTGGACGAGTCGCGCGTGTGCAAGACGCTGACCTACTGCACGTTCCTCATGCGGCAGAAGAACCACCCGCTCGGCCAGTTCCCCACCGGCTGCCCGCCGTTCGACAAGAGCGTCTACGGCCCCATCATGAAGGAAGCCCGCGAAGCCAAGCGGCAGGCGGGGTAGGGCGGCCTTGAGGCCGCGCACGGCTTCAGCCGCGCCTCGAACCCCGGCGGCGCTGAAGCGCCACGCGGAATGAATCCCGCCCTCCGTTTGCGTCCCGCTCAATCCAGCCGCTTGTGGAAGCGCAGCGCCGACAGGCTGAGAATGACGGTGCCCAGCACCGCCAGGGCCAGCATCTGCGGCCATAGCACCTCGAAGCCGGTGCCCTTCAGAAACACGCCGCGCACGATCTCCATGAAGAAGCGCGCCGGGTTGAGCCAGGTCAGCCACTGGACCGGCTCCGGCATGTTGCGGATGGGGAAAGCGAAATCGTTCAACATGAGGGCCGGCATGAAGAAGAAGAATGACGACAGCATGGCCTGCTGCTGGGTGTGCGAAATGGTCGAGATGAACAGTCCCGCGCCGAGCGTGGTCATCAGGAACAGAATGGTGGCCGCCAGCAGCACGATGCCGTGGCCGCGGAAGGGAACGTTGAACACCAGCAGCGCCGCCACCGTGATCATGACCATGTTGCCCAGACCGATGGCGGCGAAGGGCAGTGTCTTGCCCAGGATCAACTCGATGGGGCGGATGGGGGTGACCATAAGCTGCTCCATGGTGCCGATCTCTTTCTCGCGCACGATGGCCATGGAGGTCAGCATGATCGTCACCAGCATGATGATGTTGACGATGATGCCGGGAACGAAGTAGACGCGGCTCTTCAAGTCCGGGTTGAACCAGACGCGGCTCCGCGCGCTCACCGTGGGAACGGCGAAGGAAACCGGCCCGCCCGTGGCGGCGGTGGCCGCCACCAGTTTCTCGCGCATGCGGCCGCGCAGCAACTCCGCCGCATAGGCGCTGACCACTCCCGACGCCTGCCCGCCGACGATGGCGGCGGTGTTGGAGTTGGTGCCGTCGATCAGAATCTGAACGGCGGTGGTCCGGCCGCGGGCGATGTCGCCGGCGAATCCCGGCAGCACGCGGACCACGGCTTTGGCCCGTCCGTGATCAAGCGCATCGCGCGCCGCGGCTTCGTCGGCCGGCTCCTCCACCAGGCGGAAGTAGCGGGAGCCGGTGAAGCGCGACAGCAGTTCGCGGCTGGCGGGGTGCGGTCCTGGTCCATCCAGGCGATGGCCGAGTTCTCGACGTCCATGTTCACGGCAAAGCCGAAAACGATCAACTGAATCAGCGGCGGCCCCACCAGCACGCGGCGCATGCGCGGTTCCCGCAGGGTCTGCCGCAGTTCTTTGCGAACAATCTCCCAAATCCGTTCCCACATACCTAGGCCACCTTCAGCCGCAGTTTTCGCGCGGCCACCACGAACAGGACCGCCGCGTACGCCACCAGCAGCAGCGCCTCCGGCCAGAAAACCTCCAGGCCCACCCCCTTCATGAAGATCCCTTTCAGAATCGAGACGAAGTAACGGGCCGGAATCAGGTAGGTCACCAACTGCACCACCCAGGGCATGCTCTCGATGGCAAAGACGAAGCCGGAAAGAAGGAAGGCCGGCAAGAAGGAGGTGAGGACCGCCGCCTGATAGGCCATCAGTTGCGTGCGCACCAGGGCGGAAAGGAAGATGCCCCAGGCCAGCCCGCCGATCAGAAAGACGGCGCTGACGGCGATCAACAACACGACGCTTCCGCGGAGCGGCACGTGGAAGATCTCCACTCCCACGCCCAGGGCGATCATCATGTCCGCCATGCCGAGAGCGAAATGGGCCGACAGCTTGCCCAGCAGAAGCTCGACGGGACGAACCGGCGTGGAAAGAAGCTGTTCCATCGTGCCGTTCTCCCACTCCCGGGCAAGGGTAAGCGAAGTGAGCATCGTCGCGATGATCATCAGAACCACGGCGATCAACCCCGGCACGAGGTAGTTCCGCGACTTGAGTTCGGCGTTGTACCAGACGCGCAGGCGGGGCTCCACCGGCAGCTTCAGCTCGCCTCCTCCGCGGCGGTTCATGATCCGGGCGCGCAACTCCTGCGAGTAGGCCAGAATCAGCGCATCGGCATAGTTCAGCGCCAGCGACGCCGTGTTGGAATCGCTGCCGTCCAGCAGCAGTTGTACCCGGGCTTCCTGGCCGGCGGCCAGGTTCCGCGAGAAGTCCGGCTCGATGACCACGCCCAGCAGGATCCGGGTGCGGTCGATGGCGCGTTCGATGGCGGCGTGGCCGGCCACTACGGCGCGAACGTCGAAGTAGCGCGAGCCGCGGAAGCGCTCGATCAGCTCGCGGCTGTCGGGGCTGGAATCCTGGTCGTAGATGTAGGTGGGGATGCGGTCGACGTCGAGGGTCAGCGCGTAGCCGAACAGCAGCAGCATGACGAGGGGAATGGCCAGGGCCGAGACCAGGCTGCGCCAGTCGCGCAGGATGTGGAGAAACTCCTTGCGCGCGACGGCGCGCGTCCGGCGGAAACTGATCATGGCTGCGCCTCCTCCCGCTCGATCATGGAGACGAAGACTTCCTCCATGGTTGGTTTCCCGGCCGTCTCCTTCAGCTCTGCGGGCGATCCCAGGGCGATCACCTTGCCGCGATACATCAACGCCAGCCGGTGGCAGAACTCGGCTTCATCCATGTAGTGGGTGGTGACGAATACCGTGCGGCCCTGCTCGGAGAGGCGGTAGATCAGGTCCCAGAACATGCGCCGCGCGATGGGGTCCACGCCCGAGGTCGGCTCGTCCAGAAACAGGATCGGCGGTTCGTGCAGGATGGCGCAGCCCAGGGCCAGGCGCTGCTTCCAGCCGCTCGACAGGACACCCGTCCGGGCGCGGCGATGTTCCCGCAGGCCGGCCATTTCGATGACCCATTCTTTCCGCGCCTGCTTCTTGGCCGGCGGCAGGCAGTAGATGCCGCTGT